>CAZKMH010000080.1:5457-11727 GCA_964553395.1 uncultured Rikenellaceae bacterium
AAGCAAGATTGAGACCTATTCCGAATATGACTGATAGAAGTGCTAAATAAAAATACTTACTCTTAAGGACAGGTACAAACAGAGCTACGTTTCCCAGTATATTCGATCCTTGTTTGCGAATTACAGTCCGGGTAGCACTTAAATTATTCAAATTCTTAATTATAATTGAAGTTTATCATGGTGCATTTTCTATGAAAGGAAGAGTAAATATAATTGTTTAATTTTTACTTATCAGGTTGTATCTCCTTTTGTGGCATTTCATTGTAGATCTTAAGGATCTCTTCCCTGTCTTCTTCCATGGCATCAAGCTGTCCCCAGCAGGAGGGAGTCTGCCACAGGCCGTCATATGCAGAATCGTGGAATGTTTTAAGGATATGGGGTATATTCCTCTCAGTCAGTAATCCCGAAAGGAGCCTGGCTTCAATTTCATTATAAAAAACAAGAATTTTTATTGTTTTTTCCATTTTTGAACTATTCAGGTGCAAAGATAGACCTTTGAATCAAAAATAACTAATCTGTTGTATCCCGTTGTACTCCTTAGTGTTGTGCAACACTAAGGAGTACAAAGGATAAGAATTCCGTAGTTTGGAATTGTTATTTTATAATGACGCAGTTATTAAGAAGGACATCCATTAAATAACCGGAGCACTCGCCTCTGACTATTATGGGATTGCCCGTAGAAAGATTTGCATTGCTGGCAGCGCCCGGGATTGTACAAATTATAGAAGATAAGTCACTATTCGTCTGAAGGGTGACGCTTAATGCATTTTCTTCTCCAATGCTTATCGATTCAATTAACCCGTTTACTTCAATGATACGGTTCACATATTTTGCCGAAGCCAGGGTCTCATCGTTTTCAAATGCCTGTTGAAGCTCAACAGCTGTAATAACAAATTCAGGCTTCGCCTTCCGGAGATCTGCAGGTTCAAGATTATAAAAATAGATGCCGATACCGATTCCTGCAATTGCAAAAACCAGAATAACTGCAAGGGCAATTTTGATCCAGAGTTTCATTGGCAGCCTTATTTTTCAATTGGTGTATACTTAATTAAAACGGTGACTTCAATGATTTTGGCAATGTTTTCCCTCACAACAGCCGGGATTTTGATGTTGTAGTCTTCAGGGGCGATATTGAATTTTGCATTCGCGGTTATTCCTTCGGGAAGGACTTCAACTGTGCCCGAAACTTTTATATTCTTTGTAACATCATGAATGTTCAGCGCACCCTCAACGGTAGCTTCATATTTACCCGTTTTTGTGAAGTCCACGACTGATAAATTAACAATCTTACCTTTGAAGGATGATCTGGGAAATTTATCCGACTCAAGAAAACTTTCATTGAAATGTGTTTCCATAAGAGCCTTTTCGAAGTGAAATGATTTTATAAGCACCTGGAAGGCCATTTCTCCTGTCGAAATATCCAATACACTGGCTACCTGATTATTATCGGCTTTAATATCCTCGACAGGAGTATGTGAAAAGAAACCGATAAATCCGTTCTTTGTCATATATTTCTGTGCATCAGAAATAAAGAACAGGCTCAGAAATAACAGAAAGAATGATATTCGTTTCATAATAATTATTTTAAATAATCATTAACTCATTTCGAGTCACCTTCTGTTAAACAGTTAAATGAAGGGTTTGTTATTTTCTTAATGTGAATACCCTTGAGATGTTAAATCCGAAATGTATATCTCCTTTGCCCCAATTACCGGTAGTTTCCCCAATGAAACCCTTTTCAATCATGGCGAGCGAATTGGTAAAGATCAGCTGGAAGACATGTCCTCCGGTTTCAATATCGAATCCAAGGGAGAGAGGATCATAAACTTTCTGGCTCAGATACGACTTCGGATTGATCAGGTAATAATATTCTGCATTAAAACTGATACGTCTTGCAAGTTTTATTCTCCCTCCTGCACCAATGGCGAACAAATCATTCGGATCAAGCTCGGTTGCCACAAGATTTCTATGTACATATGATGGTGTAAGCTGGAGAGATAATAACTGATTCACCTTTCTTGCAATCAGCAGCTGAGTCACGTATGACAGCCTTGAGGAAAAGTAATTGGTCCTTTCAGGATCCGGCCATTTGACAGATGTCGCAGCAACCGACGACATCACCGACAGCGACAATGGCATAACCTTCGCTCCGGAAGATTGCCTGAGAACGGTGAACTTTGCAAATGCATCATAGGTTTTCTCATAGGTTCCACGTCCGATACCGACCATCAACCAGTCCAGTATTCCGTATTCAAGTGCGAAATGAGCGCTGGACTGATCAAGGCCGAAGAATTCATATGGTCCGGTATTGATTCTGCCAAACCGGTGCATAATTCTGAAATCGAGCTGGCCTGCAGGCATTCTTTCAATTGAATGGCCGTTCATTATCCTTGTCGACTTGAAAGTAGCCGATGTATAATTTATTTCAGGAGAAGTATCCTTTTCAAGAAGATCCATCAGATCATCCTGTGCGAAAATGACTGATGGGATCAAAATGAACAGAAGGATAAAATAATGCTGTCTCATATTTCCCATGGATTTGGTTTTAATCGTTCTGAGCTCCTTCCCTGACCCAGATGTCGAACCGGGTTATCAGGCACTCTCTCAGCTTTCTTCCGTTCTTCGGCATCGGAAAAGGTCCGGTATGGTTGATTGCAGCCGAGATTGCTGATGCTCTTATCTGAACATCGGCATAATCCTCCAGGCGTATACCTGCTGCAGAAGAAGCTGCACTGGCATTAGAATGACATGAAAGGCAATTGTTTGCAAGGAGGGGGACAATCGTACCGCTGAATGTTACATTCAGTGTGTCACAGGTAAAGTTTACGTCAGGGTATAATGCTTCTTCATTATCGTAGTAACATGACGTTACGGTCAGCAGAATTGTAACAAATGTTACAAATGATAAAAAATATCCTTTCATTTCATTTATTTGCGGTTAGATAAAAATCATTCAGATTCCCGGTCAGCGGATTTGAATAACCGGTTCCTTTTTTGGGTATATCAGGACAAAGGGTCTCTCCGGCACCCTGTTCAATCCAGAGCCTTATAAACAATCTGTTCTCCATGGTCAGTGGTTTATCCGGGGGCATTTTTTCTTCCCCCCGGGTTGAGATGATAGCTTTGTATATCTCACTTGAATAGGGCTTCCCGGCTTCAACATGATTGGCAATAGATGCATAACTGTTATAAATTTGCTCTGATTCACCGGTTCCATCATGGCAGTCTGTTATTGCACAATTGTTGAGGATAACGGGAAGAACATCCCTTTCAAAGCATATTTCAGGGATATTTGCGAGATCTGCTTCATGGGTACAGGACGAGATACAATGAAGGATTATCAGAGTAAATAACAGTCCTGAGAATAAAAAGATTCTGTTGATCTTCATCTGAAGAGAATTGAATAGTTAGCAATAACTTAAAGAGACGTTCTGTTTTATCTGATTCAGAACCCCTTAAGATATATAATTATTGTGTTAAACTCGTGTTCAAAATTCGGTGTGAAGATATTTCTGCCGATATTTTCTCTAATCTCGCTGATCATCCAGAATCTGCCCTCTTCGATTTCTTCTTTATTTATTTCAGGCACCTCTACAGAACTGCCTGTAAATGAATAAACAAGCTCTCTTTCACGCAGTGATTCCCAGATATATTTTGTAATAAACTGAAATTTAACGACTTTTAATCCAAGCTCCTCATCCGTCTCCCTTTTGAGTGCATCCTCAACTTTCTCTCCGGGTGTTATATGTCCCCCTACCGAAGTGTCCCACTTTCCGGGGAAGAGATCTTTATTCACGCTGCGTTTCTGAAGGAACAGCCCGCCGGAATCATTGAAAAGATGTAAATGAACAACAGGATGGAGAAGCATACTTTTCCCATCGTGACAAATGCTACGGGGTGCAGATGAGATTTCGTTCCCTTCTTCATCTACTATTGGAAACAGTTCATCAGGCGAATTGTTCTGCATAGGATGCAAAAATACGCATTTCAGATTCTTATTCAGTTTTTCCGATTATACTAAAAAAGCATTTTATTGAATTCCCCTCCTCATCCACAACAGTAATAACATGGTTTCCTGCATTAGCCAGGATCTCAATCTGGTGGGTGAATTGCGTGGTCCCCTTGTATTCTTCATCCAGATGCCAGTAGATCATGCGTGAGGGATTACGGTGAGCCACTTCGGCAATGATCCTTGTCGGCTGGCCGGTCTGATCACGCGGGATGAATATTTTTATACCGGAGGCAGGATAGATAAACTCCATCACAGGAATGCTTTTGTCGGATGCACATCCGGGTGCATAAGGAGGAAGAACCCTGTAATCCGGATGCTTCTGCCGGTAGAAATACTCCATAACCGGTGGCAAAACAAACCATACTTCATTTCTGATCGCGGCAGGAGGAACACAGTCGGCATTGACCCGCATTGTTCCTGTTTTATCCAGGTGAATTATTTTATGCCAGGGGCAGGATTCACTTCTCAGTCCGTTAATACAAGCCGGGATCTCCTGTGTTTCCGGGCAATCAGGTCCTGCCCTGAAGCCGCTGAGGGAACAGGTTTTAATCATTGTCAGCTCTCCGGCAGGTTCAATGAACCATCCTGCAGGCTCCATAATATTTACAAGTTCGAACAGTATAGGAGCGGCTGCAGCGATCCCGGTCAATCCGGGTCTTCCCTCTCCATCGGCATTACCGGCCCATACTCCGATGACATATTCCGGTGTAGTACCAACTGCCCAGGCATCGCGAAAGCCAAAGCTTGTGCCGGTCTTCCAGGCCAGATTCGGTGAGGATGAAAAATATTGCCACCCCGCTTCACCTTCCGGCCTGTTAACTTTTTTCAGTGCTTCATATGTAAGCCATATCGATGAGGCATTCAAAGGCGGATCGGTATCCTCAGCTTCTTCCGGGATTGTCCCGTTATTAAGCACAATAAGAGGCGGATGATAATCACCTGCCGAATATTTCATTTCTTTATTGTATCTGTTCAGAACCCTTGACAGCGAGGCATATACACCTGTAAGCTCCCAGAGGGATGTCTCACCACCGCCAAGAATAAGAGACAAACCATAATGACCGGCAGGTTTGTTAAAAGTTGTAAAACCCACATTTTGAAACATATCTAACAGTTTTTCGGGAGTGTATTTCTGCAGCATTCTGACTGCGGGGATGTTGAGAGATTGCGACAGAGCATAAGATGCAGGGACAGCTCCACTGTAACTCAGGTCAAAATTCTTCGGGGAGAATCCGGGAAAGCGTGATGGAACATCCGGAACGAGCATATCCGGCAGAAGGTCTCCTGATTGCTGCATCCCGGCAAAGAGAACAGGTTTCAGGATGCTGCCGGTGCTCCTCAGCGACCGGATTATATCTACATCTCCGCCGTGTTCCTCAGCATCATCGGTTATACTGTTTCCGATATAAGCCAGAACTTCTCCGGTTTCAACCTTAATTATTATGCAGGCAGAGTTATTTATAAAATTTCCGGAAAGATCCTTCTGGCAGGCATTTACAATTTCAACCGCCCTCTCCTGAATTACAGGATCTATTGTTGACAGGATCATTTTGCCCTTATTATATTTATAGAAATAGTCTGTCAGATGGGGAGCTTTCGCCGGCAAAGGTTTTGGTTCACCGGGAAGCGGCTCATCGAGGGCAAGTATAAGGGTAATTGAATCTAGAAATTTTCTTTCAAACAACTTTCGAAGCAGGTCATTCCGCCTTGTTTTGAGGATCTCCTGGTTTTTACCGGGGAAGACAAGAGCCGGCGAATTGGGGAGAACAGCGAGAGCAGCTGCCTCAGCCCAGGTGATATCTGCCGAAGATTTTCCCAGGTAGCGCCATGTTGCAGCTTCAAGTCCAACAATATTGCCCCCGAACGGAGCATTTGCAGAATAGGTTTTAAGTATGCTTTTTTTTGAGCGGAACAGCTCCATTTTAAGTGCAGAGAGCATCTCGATGATTTTTCCGGGATATGTACGCTGCCTGTAGCCTCCCGAGATACGTGCAACCTGCATGGTGATCGTACTGCCTCCGCTCACTATTTCTCCAGCCCTGATATTCTGGATCATAGCCCTGAAAATTGCGACCGGATTTATCCCCGGATGGATGTAGAAGTACCTGTCTTCAAAAGTGAGCAATGCTTTTTCGAATTTTTCCGGAACTTGTTCGAATCCGGGAAACCTCCACTGACCATCATCGGCAATCCGTGCTCCGAGAAGGCTCCCGTCCCTGGCTTCCACAACAGTTGACAGTGGTGCTTCGAACCCCGGG
>CAZKMH010000081.1:0-11689 GCA_964553395.1 uncultured Rikenellaceae bacterium
CAGTTTTGCGCCATCATCCAGACCTTTTTGAATTAACTTTTCGATCCTCTCCTTGCTGTCTTTTGTGATAACAGGTCCGATTTCAACTCCCTGGGTCAACCCGTTTCCGATCTTTTTAGCTTTTGAAGCTTCTACTATTTTTTTTGTGAAGAGATCATGGGCATTTCCCACTGTCAGAATTATTGCCGCAGCCAGGCACCTTTGCCCTGCACAACCGTAGGCACTGTCTGTTAATATTTTAACAGTGGTTTCAATGTCGGCATCAGGCATTATGACTATAGGATTCTTAGCACCCCCAAGTGCCTGGACCCGTTTCCCGTTAGCTGCACCTGTCTGATAAATGTATTTTGCAACAGTAGTCGAGCCGACGAAACTTATTGCACGAATAAGAGGATTCTGAAGAATGGCATCAACAGTCTCCTTCCCTCCATGAACAAGATTCAGAACACCTTTGGGCAGGTTCAGGTCCTCAAACAATTCAAAGATCCGTGTCATTGTCAGGGGTACTTTACCCGAAGGCTTGACAATGTATGTATTTCCACAGGCAATGGCATAGGGCATGAACCAGAAAGCAATCATCAAAGGAAAGTTAAAAGGTGAGATGCTCGCACCTACACCCAGAGGCTGGCGTATATAGAACTCGTCGATGCCGGTTGCTATATCTTCTGAAAAATCACTTTGCATGAGCTTCGGTATTCCGCATGCCACTTCAATATTTTCGACAGCACGGACTATTTCTCCTTTCGATTCACCAAAGGTCTTGCCATTTTCCCGTGTACAGATCTCAGCGATTTCGTCTGCATGCGCTTCTATTATCTGCTTCATCCTGAAGAGGTATTGAATACGTTGCGAGGGAGGAGTGTTCCTCCACGACCACCATGCCTGTTGAGCACTCTCCGCGGCATCGGAAATATCATCTTTCGATCCGGCCGGAACACTGGCAAGGATCTCCCCTGTAGCCGGATTTAACACATCCCTTAGCCTGGAATCTTTGCTGGTGGTCCACTTACCATCAATATAGTTCTTCAAAATCCTTGTCATAAATCTTTTTTTAAGTCATTATTAATTACAGATGGTATCTCTGTTTCTTCTTATTTTCGATATAGTCCTTATATGCCTTGCCTACACTATCGATAGCAGAAACCTCTGCAACTGCAACTTCCCACCATGCATATCCGGGCACACCTTTGTACAGGTCAGTTTCAATTGTGATCACAGTTGTGGAAGTCTGCTTCTTTGCTTCTTTCAGTGCTTTTTTCAGGGAGTCTATATCAGTGGCTTCAATGACATGCGCACCCAGGCTGCGGGCATTCTGTGCGAAATTGACAGGTAGCTTCTCTCCCGTAAGTTGTCCGGTCTTTTCATCCCTGTAACGGTACCTGGTTCCAAAACGATCCGATCCGATCGACTGGGATAATCCTCCGATACTACCGAATCCGTTGTTATTCAACAGGATGATAGTCACTTTGACTTTTTCCTGTATCGCTGTGACAATTTCATTATTCATCATCAGGTAATTTCCGTCACCCACCATCACAAATATCTCCCTGTCCGGGCAGGCCATTTTTGCGCCGATCCCTGCGGCACATTCATACCCCATAGTTGAATATCCGTATTCAAGATGGAAACCTTTCGGATCAGTTGTCCTCCAGAGTTTGTGCAGGTCACCCGGGAGACTTCCTGCTGCGCACAGAACAACATCACGGGGCCCGGCGAATTCATTGACGGCTCCGACCACCTCAGCCTGAGTGACCGGAAGCGAACCGGAGACTTTAAAGAATTCGTTAACCTTATTGTCCCAGTCTTTATTTACCGACACTGCATGCCTGGTGTATTCATCCGTGACTTTGTAGCCGGCAAGTTGATTCAGCAGTTCCTCAAGACATACCCTTGCATCTGAAGTAACAGGTAGTGCACAATGCTTATGTGAATCAAATTCAGCAATATTGATATTAATGAATTTTACTTCAGGATTCTGAAATGCTGTTTTAGATGCAGTTGTAAAATCACTGTAACGGGTACCTATGCCGATTACGAGATCTGACTGAGAGGTAAATTCATTTGCTCCGGGGGTTCCGGTTACACCCACCGCTCCAAGATTTGATTGATGATCAAAGGGAAGTGAGCCTTTCCCGGCAAATGTCTCGGTAACCGGAATTCCGGTCTGTTCAACAAATTTTTTCAAAATCTCAGTTGCCTCGCTGTAAATGACTCCGCCGCCTGCAACGATTACCGGTTTCTTTGAGGTCCTGATCATCCCGGCGGCTTCTTTCAGAATTCCTGAATCAGGTCTTGGCCGAGCAATTCTCCAGATCCTTTTCCGGAAAAGTTCCTCAGGAAAGTCAAATGCTTCTGCCTGAACATCCTGCGGCAAAGCCAGGGTTACTGCGCCTGTATCGGATGGCGAGGTAAGTACTCTCATCACCTCGGGCAGAGAGGTTATTAATTGTTCGGGCCTGCTGATCCTGTCCCAGTATTTTGACACCGGCTTATAGCAATCATTGACCGAAATATCCTGAGTATAAGGCGATTCCAATTGCTGGAGCACCGGAGCTACATTCCTGGTTACAAAAATATCACCGGGTAGAAGCAGGACAGGCAACCTGTTTATTGTAGCGCATGCTGCGCCGGTTATCATGTTCGTGGCACCGGGACCGATTGAAGAAATACAGGCAAATGTGCCCAGGCGATTCTTCATTTTCGCATAAGCTGTAGCTATATGTACTGAAGCCTGTTCATTCCTGGTCATAATGTATTTGAAATCAGGATTTTCCTGCAAACCTTCACCCACCCCTGCAATTATACCGTGACCGAAAATTCCCAGGCAACCTGCGAAGAAAGGATTTTCAATGCCATCTCTTTCAACGTACTGATTCTTCAAAAACCTTATTATTGCCTGACCGACAGTTAATCGATTGGTTTTCATTTGTATAGATTTATTATAATATCATTTTAATATCATTTTGATATCAATATAGTATCATTATAATATCACTGACAATTCATTTCAATGGTTACCATAGGAATTCTGGGATCCATACCCTTCCATGTTCCGTAAATCCACTTATGATCAGGATCATCATAACTGGCCAGGCTCTGGTCGCTTCCTGCAAGAAAATTAAGATAATACACATTATACCCGTGTCCTGCCACTACGGGATGATATCCTTCGGGGATAAGAACCACATCGTTATTATGTGCTTCAGCTATTTCATCAAGGCTCCGGTCATCGTTATACACTTTCTGGATTGCAAATCCCCGGGGTTTATCGATCTTATAGAAATAGATCTCTTCGAGGCTGGCTTCAAGTAATTTACCGGTCACCGGATCGGTTTTTCTTGTATCATGCTTATGAGCAGGAAATGAGCTCCAGTTGCCTGACGGAGTGTAAACTTCGACACAGACCAGGTGACTGCTTTCAGAACCGGGAGGTAATATGCTGTTTATCTGACGGCTGGCATTATCCCCACCCCGGAATTCAATGCCCATCATGTTAACATCAGCGGGTGCAATCAACCTGGGAGGAAATTTTTTCTTAGCGGCACACCATCCGCAGGCGATGTCAAGGAATCCGCCGGCGGGAAGAATTTCAAATTCGGTATGGGGAGGAAGATATAATGCATGAGGCAGTCCGCTGAAAACATTCTTTCTGCCATTAAAGGTTTTCCATGCACCGTCTGATGTCTCTGCAGCAAAATTACCTCCGAGCAATACGAAGAGGTATTCATCGGTTCCAGTATCTCCCACCCATTTTTGCCCCTGTTTCATAGTCCTGGCCATGAAGTTCAGATGCGTCCAGCCTGCTTCCCCTGACGTGATCGACTGATATATATCATTATCAGCTGATGACTTTGCCAGTAACGGACATTTCTTATCCCTGTTCATGAGTCGGTATTTAAGATATCATTATATCCCGGATTATTAATATCAGATCAGTGGTTGCCTGGCAAAATTGTTTTAAAGTCCTGACTGTAGCACCGAATCCATCGAACTCTTCAACCTTCAATCCATTTTCATCATATGCCCGTCTGAAATCAACATATTTTTTCTCAAGTTCGGCAATTATTGCCGGATCTACCGGTTTGTCCATGCGGTTCTCTACCGTTACATCAGATGCATTATACCTTTTTTGCCACTGGCAGGGAGGAGATATAACAACATCACCGCCTATGAATTCCGACCAGTGTCTGTGATTCCTGAACGCTGCACTCAATAATCTAAGCCTGTATCCTCTTTCACGGTAGATATTGTAAGCTTTTTTCATTACAGCCACTCCTGCCCAATCCAGTATATCAGGGTTTGGAATAATGTTTTCCTTTTCTGTCAACACTTTCAGCCAGTCATCCAGCCTTCCCACCATCAATGTGCTGACAGGGCCCATTGTGCTTATATCCTTTCCTTCCTTTTCGCGGCGTTTTAGTCCGCGTTCAACAGCTTCTGCCACAGCAACAGCCTGGGGGAGGGTAAAGCTCACAGTGGCGTTGATGCTTATTCCGAGCCGGGTTGCCTCTTCAATTGCTATAATGCCGGCTTTTGTAACCGGTATTTTAACAATCATATTCGGTGCAAGTTCACTGAAGTGCACAGCCTGCCTGACTATCCTTTCAGCATCCCTGTAGAGTCTCGGATCTGTTTGAATCGAAAGCCTGCCGTTCCTTCCTTTTTCCCTGTCAAAAATTGGTTTAAGCAGCGCTGCAGCCTTCACCGACATTTCCTCAATCAGCTTCCAGGCTATCTCATCTTCGGTGGCCGAAGGATTCTCGCGGATTATCTGCGGGATCCGGTCTTTCCATATGTCCCACTCCTGTTTTAGTACTGTGGTGACAATCACCGGATTACAGGTTGCTCCCAGAGCTCCGTGGCCGATAGAGTATTTTAATTCCTCTATCGCGCAGGAGTCATTCCAAAGCACCGTGGGTGTGGTCTGTGTCATCTCCTGAAGTATGCTTTTGTAAACTACTTTCTCCATTAATCCTCCTTCTGTTTTGTTTTACTAATATTATGATTGTTAATGAATTACCAGAAAAAATAATAAAGGATTCCCAAAATCCCGCAAATTCCGATTGCGGCAATATTGAATGTCATTGAAGTGTGGAACAGCCCTTTACCTATTAGTATAGCCTTGACATCCATATTTTTAAGCCTATTGTTAAAGATCAGGATAAGGCCGATCAGAATAAATCCGACAATGAGCACATAAACGGCTTCCAGGGCCAGTGTCTTCAGCGGTTGAACAAAAAATGCAGCAATTATTCCTGCCAGCATGGCAACGGCAACCAGCCTGATCCCAATGCCAACAATTTTCTTCCCCGGTATTACATCAAAAATGTTGGCAGTAATGTGGCTCTTATCAAGGAGGCTTATCCCCACCATTACAAAAGATAAAATTATAAATACATAACCGATCCGGAGAACAAAAGGCATTTCAGGGAACAGAATTTTCATTCCCAGTCCCATCGGTATTGTAAGCAATGCTGTCCATAAAGCTGCTTTGGATGAGGCCTTTCGCCAGAAAAGGCCGCAGAAGAAGATAAGGAACTCTCCCGGGTATATGAATCCGGTATATTCCTGGATATATTGATAAGCCTGATCCAGAGTTTTTAGCTGAGGGGCTACTGTTGTGGCTATGAGCAATGCGACAAATGCAACGATCGTTCCAACCCTGACCATTTGTTTTTCCGACGCATTTTTATTTATGAAGCTTTTATAAATGTCAATTGTGAAGATGGTTGAAGTACTGTTGACGATTGAACTGATTGATGAAACAGCTGCCGCGGCTATTGCCGCAAAAGAAAGTCCTGTGATCCCTACAGGTATTATATTCCTGATTAACCACGGATAAGCTTCATCCGATTTTCCGAGTTTTACACCCAGTGCAAATACTGTAATGCCGGGGATGACCACCAGAAGAGGGACCAGCAGCTTCAGGTAACCAGCGAATGCGACTCCCAGCTGAGCCTCCTTAAGACTTTTCCCCGCAAGTCCGCGCTGTATTATGAACTGATTAAATCCCCAGAAACTGAGATTGGTAAGCCACATCGATCCAAGAACCACACCAAGTCCGGGGAGATCTGAAAATGCATCTTTCAATCCGCCTTTCCCGTCAGGAGCGAAAAGAGTCCCCTTTTCGATAACAAGATGGAATTTTTGCGGAACTTTCTCCAGAAGTTGTGAAAATCCGGCAATTACTCCCTGTCCGTCACTCAGTGTATTAAGTGCAAAGGCTGTTGTAACAAGTCCGCCAATAATCAGGACAGTCACATTTATGACATCTGTCCATGCGACAGCTTTCATCCCACCCCATAGCGAGTATAAAGCTGAAAAAGTTGAAAATCCTATAACACCGTAAACCAATGGAATTCCGATTATCCTTTCCATTGCCAGTGCTCCCAGGTAAATGACGGCGGTCATATTCACAAAAATGTAGACCAGTATCCAGAACACTGCAAAACAGGTACTTACCTTCTTATCATACCTTTCTGAAAGGAACTGGGGCATTGTAAAGATGCCCTTTTCGATAAAGACCGGAAGAAAAAATTTGGCAACAAAAATCAGGGAAACGGCTGCTATCCATTCGTATGCGGCTATTGCCAGCCCTATAGCATAGCCTGAGCCTGACATGGCTATAAAGTGTTCTGCCGAAATATTTGCAGCAAGAAGAGTGGAGCCGATGGCCCACCAGGGCAACGAGCGACTGGCCAGAAAGTAGTCCTGGGAAGTTCTTTCCTCTCCCTTCTTTTTCCGCGAGACCCATAATCCTATCGTTACAATTGTGGCTGCGTAAATGAAAAAAACTACCCAGTCGATGATTGTGAATTGCTTCATTTACAAATTAATATTTGGATTTTATTGAAATTTTAGCAGTTCCCTTTATTGTGGGCGGGAACTACTAAAATTTCATTGGGAAGATAATTGAAATTTAATACAGACAAAAGATCATATTTTTAAATTAGAAATATATCATTTTACGTAATCCTAATACCCCGGATTTTGCACAAGCTTGGGATTAAGGTTTATCTGGCTGGCCGGAACAGGAAATAATTCACGGTATTGTGCACTTTCCAGATCTTTAAATTGACATTTATCTTTATATTTTCCATAGCGTATAAGATCATTTCGTCTCCATCCCTCCCAAACAAATTCACGGGCACGTTCATCAAGCAGTTCGTCAAGAGTCGGATCTACCGTAAATAATGGTGCATTGGCACGGCCGCGAATCTGGTTTACAAGCGACATCGGGGTATCACCGCCTGTGGATCCGGCTCCGTGAAGTATTGCTTCAGCCTTCATCATCAGAATATCGGCATAGCGTAGTACAGGAAAATCGTGGTTGTCACTCCGGCTGACAGGATCCCAGTTTTTGTCGGGCGGGAACTTTATTGAACGCGGCCCCATATACTGAGCTATCCAGTCATTTCCCGTATCCATTTTGAGTGAATCACCACGTAGCCAGGTCCTTTTGGTAAAGAAAAGCTGCCAGGTTGTATCCCTTGCCGGGCCGGTATATGTTTCGTCAAGTTTTATATAGGTTGTTTTTACAGTAATGGGCGAACCGTCGTTATTGAATTGCGGACCTATCAACCAGGTTGTATTTCTTACATCTCCGGTCAGATTAAATTTGTCATAGTATTCCGCGAGGGTTTTCATGCAATTGCTGGGAGATCTGGAACCCAATTCATATTTATCTTTAAGCTCAGGAGTAAGGGAATAACGGGTAAATGAGTTGCCGGTTATTTTAAAAGCATCGTACACAATGGCGAAAATAAATTCTTTTACAGCAGGACCATTAGTTGGTAAGAACATGCTTTTATAATCGGTATCCAGGCTGAACAGGCCGGAATTAATTATGAAATCACATTGGGCAACTGCTTCATTCCATTTTGCCTGTCCGGTATACACAATAGAATTAAGGTACATCTTTGCCAGCAAAGCGTGACCCATCCATTTGGTCGGACGACCATAAGTTGTTGCATCTTTTTCTTCGGGAAGCCAGGGCAATATTTCCAGGATTTCACTTTCGATGAATTCAAATACATCAGCACGGGGCGAAGTAGGGGTATCGTCGCCAAAACTTTCCAGGATGGGAACATTGCCGAAGTTATCAAGCATCAGAAAATAATAGAAAGCCCTCATCATCCTGATCTCGGCAAACTCCCTGTTTCGAAGATCCCCTTCCGGAACAGTTTCGAACATCGTAAGGATCTGGTTACAGGAGCTTATACCTTTAAATCCGTATTCCCAGATTGTTTTTACTATTGCGTGATCAACTGTCCAGGTGTGTTTGTGCAGTTCCCTGTATTGACCGCCATCATCCCAGTTACCGCCACGGGCAGGGATCAGGACCTCGTCGGTTGATAGTAACTGCAGACGCCAGTAATCAATTGCCCACCTTGAGGGTAAATTAGAATAAATCGGACCTTTAGCCGCTTCAAAATGTTCAGGCCTGGTTGGGAAGTTTTCAGGAGTGAGCTCTGATTCCACGTCTACATCAAGGTCAGTACAGGAACTCAGCCACATTACTGATATAAAAACCGCCGGGATCAGATAAATTATGTTAAATCTTTTATTTTTCATGAGTATCGTATTTTAATTCGTTAAGCGATTTGGTTTTAAAAATTTAGATTCACACCTAACATGAATGACCTGGTTTTGGGATAGAAATTGTTATTGTCGATACCAGGTTCTATGCCTCCCATATTGATCTCGGGATCAACTCCCATATATTTGGTGATCACGAAAAGGTTGTTGCCTGTGACATATATTCGGGCGCTTTTTATTTTAATACTGCTCAGGTCGATGGTATACCCGAAAGTTGCATTGTCGAGCCTGAGGTATGAGCCGCTTTCGACAAAACGGTCGGAATAATAGAATGAGTTGATGTCTCCGACCGGTTCATTGAGGGAGAAACGGGGAATGTTGTTGCTCGCTGCATAGTTTACATCGTTCAGCGCGGCCAGGGTCCCGTTAAGGATTTTGTTACCGGTAACTCCCCTGAAAAAACAACTCAGGTCGAATTTTTTATATGAGAGACTGTTACTCCATCCAAATAGAAGCCTGGGCTGGGCTGATTCCCCAACCACAAAATCAGCCACTACTACTTCACGCACTGCGTCGCCATTGGCGTCATAAAATAATGAAACACCGCTTGCGTCCCTTCCTGCCCACTGCCTCAGGAAAAAGGTACCCAGTGGATATCCTTCCTTGATGATCTGAGTAGGATTCCCTGACTGTCCTTTACCTCCGATCGCTGCAGTCCATATACCTGTCTCCGGGGTTTCGAACTGGTCGTTCGAAAGTGATTTCACTTCGTTTTTGTTAGACGATATGTTGAATGAAGTATTCCATTGAAATTCGCCTTTGTGAACAGGAATTGCATCTATCTGGAATTCAATACCTCTGTTGCTTATTTCTCCTACGTTGGCCCACAGATAAGGATACAGATACGGGGGAACCTTCACAGGATAATACCAGATCAGGTCGTTGGTTTGTTTGTCATAGACCTCAATTGTACCGCGGATCCGGTCTTTTAAAAAGGCAAAATCAATCCCGATGTTGGTCATTGCTGTTGATTCCCATTTCAAATCGGGATTTTCGTTTTGTGTTACACCTATTGACTGTACCTGTTCACCGTTGATATATGTAACACCTGTTAATCCGTATTTCATTTTTGCGATCATAGGATCGAAACCAAGAGAGTTTCCGCTTATGCCATAACCAGCGCGCAGTTTCAGATCACTGAAAACCTTCTGATCTTTCATAAATGATTCATTTGAGATCCTCCAGCCTACGGAAACAGCCGGGAAAGTTCCCCAGTGATTATTTATACCAAATGCGGATGAACCGTCACGTCGTATGGTAGCCTGCAACAAATAGCGATTGGCAAACTGGTAGTTGAGACGTGAATAAACAGATATGAGTCTTAATGTTTGTATTGTTGCGGTCCCGAAACGCTCAGCGTTAGTAACTTTATCCGGAGAACTGCCCAGTGAAAGGTTATTGTATAACTGGTCGTCCGATACAAAATTGGCATTAGCTGCCTGGAAACCGTCGTTAAGCTTATCCTCCTGCCAGGAATAGCCTGCCAGTACTTTCACCTGGCTCTGTCCAAAAGTGCCCTCATAAGTCAGATAATTTTCAAACAGCTTTTTACGGTTGGCATATTCGGACCGCATTGCAAATCCATTAGATCCGATCTTAAGAGTGGAAGCCTGTTTATTGTAAACATTCCGCTTTATGTCGGTATTCTGATACGATGCACTGGCATCGTATGTCAGCCCTCTGAAAATGTTGACTTTTAAGGTAGCATTGGCAAGTGTGTTATTAATTTTCCGGTCATCTATATCATTATCCAGAATAGCAACCGGATTGTGGTAGTTGCTGTTTTGAGTGTTCTGGTAATAAGTACCATCGGGATTGTAAATGCCTATTGTAGGAAGATATTTCAGCATATTGGCAAAGAGTTCTTCGCGGATGAAGTGCTGATTCGTTTCGGTAGTTGCCAGATTAAATCCTAATGTTACCCTGTCGTCAATAGCCTGTTGTTCAATACTGATACGTGCAGTCAGACGATCCATTGAACTTGTTTTAATTATTCCCTGATTATCAAGGTAGTTTACACTGGCACTGTACCTTGTTTTACCTGATGCATTACCAAACGAAATATTGTGATTATGAGAAATTCCGGTCCTCATTACTTCATCCTGCCAGTCGGTACTCGATCCATCTTCGTCAAGAGGTGTTTTACCCGCCGCAGTAAGGAAAGTACGCAGCTCTTCGGCACTCAGCATTTCGATACGGTTTGATACTGTTTCAAGAGCCGCATAACCATTGTACGAAATATAGGATTCATTGGTTTTGGCTCTTCTGGTCGTAATAAGAATAATTCCATTGGCGGCACGGGAACCGTAGATGGCTGTTGATGAGGCATCGCGCATGATATTGATACTGACGATATCATCGGGTGCAACGGCATCAATGGAAGCTCCGGGAACCCCGTCAATTACATAGAAGGGCTCCATTGCTGCGCCGGTGCGTAATGTAGAGGGGCCGCGCAGGGTTATTGATGCACCTCCGGAAGGATCTCCGCTCTTTGTGATATTTAACCCCGGAACTTTACCCTGCAGCATCTGGGTTGGTGATGAATATACTCCTCTGTTCAAATCCTTTGACTCAACAACAGTGACTGCTCCGGTCAGTTCTCTTTTTACAGTCCTTCCATAACCGATAACAACCACTTCATCAACCAGGTATGATTCTTCTGCAAGAGTCACATCAAATGTCGTCTGGTTTCCGATTTCAATTTCTTTGGTCGCCATCCCCATAAAAGAAAAAACCAGGGTTCTGGCATCAGCAGGGAGGGGAAGTCTGAACAGCCCGTTTGAGTCAGTAATTGTTCCTGTATTAGTCCCTTTAACAACTATAGAAACACCTGCCATGGGCTCACCCTGACTATCTTTCACCGATCCGCTGATCTCTATTCTCTGCGGCTGTTCATCGTCAGGGATCCCAATTGCGTAAGCATTGGGAACTACCAGTGCAGTTAACAGCACTGTGAAGAAGAATGCAAAGATCAGCTTCAGCTTAATCAATGCATTTCTGATGCTTTTAATATAAAAGCCAGAAATAAAAAGTTCATTTTTCATAACTTAGGATTTGATTAGTAAATCAGATAAATATTATTAAAACATTA
>CAZKMH010000082.1:0-11555 GCA_964553395.1 uncultured Rikenellaceae bacterium
CCGGGAGATCAAACGCCTGATGGCGCTGCCGGGACGCGACAGGATCCTCACGGGGGTAGCGAGCATTCCGGTGAGCACCCGGGTATACAACAAGACCGGCAGCACCGCGCGCGTCTGCGGTGATATGGGAATCCTGAATGTCAAGGGTCCGGACGGCAAGCGTTACCCCTATACCGTGATCGGCATCATCGAGAAAGAGCGACGCGCCCGCGACTACACGACCTGGATCCGCTCACGCGGCGAGGTGATCCGCAACGCGTCCGGGATCATTTATCGTGGCATCGTGAAGCGCTACGACTTTTACTGAGGTTCAAACACTGGCGGCTGACGGTCGATGCCGAAGGCATCCCGGCGGCGCGAGAAATATTTCCGGAAAAGCGCAACTAGAGCAGTTGAACGTGGCGCCGCGCACGTCCCCGGGGCGAGGGTCGTGGAAAATCCCGTCGCCCTCGCGCGGGCGGTCGCAGACCTCGCTGGCATCCCGCCACAGCGGGGCAAGAGGGAAAGCTGAAGCGATTGAACGCCTTCGAGCCGGGAAGATCCCCGGGTACCGGAAGCGGATCTCCCGCGTGGGGAAGAAATAACGTCAGGAGGAGACGATGATCGAGGGCATCCTGCAGCGGGAATTCTACCACAATCGGCTCTCGGAGTATCTGATTTGCCTTGCGATCATCCTCGGGGGGATCCTCGCGGTGCGGATCGTCGAAGGCCCGGCGATGCGGCGACTCAAGGCGTGGTCGGAAAAGACCCCGACCAAGTACGACGACTTCCTCGTCGGCCGGCTCCGCGGGACCGGGATTCCGCTGGCCTGGCTCGCGATCGTTCAGGCCTCTCTTCGGGTCCTGACGCTCACGCCCCGGGTCGAGCGGATCATCGACATGGCCGGGATCGTCCTCCTGACCCTCATCGTCGTCGTCTTCACCGTGTCGCTCGTGCGGTACGGCTTCGAGGAATACAGCCGGAAACGGGGGGAGGACGCCACCAGCGACCGCGCCCTGAGGGGGGTCATCGGCCTGACGAAGGTCCTGGTCTGGATCATCGGCGCCCTCTTCATGCTCGACAACCTCGGGTTCAGGATCTCCACCGTGGTCGCGGGGCTCGGCATCGGCGGGATCGCGCTCGCCCTCGCCGCACAGACGATCCTCGGGGACCTGTTCGGCTACTTCGTCATCCTGTTCGACCGCCCCTTCGAGATCGGCGACTTCGTCATCGTCGGCGACCATATGGGCGTTATCGAACGCTTCGGGATCAAGACCACGCGCATCGCAAGCCTCGATGGAGAGCAGATCGTCGTGTCCAACAAGGACCTCACCGACTCGAGGGTGCGCAACTTCAAGCGGATGGCGAAGCGGCGGGTGGCGTTCCGGCTCGGCGTGACGTACCAGACACCCTCGGAGCGTCTCCGGGAGATCCCAGGGATCGTCGCGGACGTCTTCCGTGAGATCGAGGGGGCGACCCTGGACCGGGTCCACTTCTTCTCCTACGGGGACTTCAGCCTGATCCACGAGATCGTCTACTACGTCGACGGGAACGACTACACGAGATACATGGACCTCCAGCAGACGGCCAACCTGCGGATCTACGAGGAGTTCGGGAAGCGCCGGATCGAGTTCGCCTACCCGACCCAGACCGTGTACCTTGCCAAGACATGAAGACCTCGATATCAGGTGTCGTCTTCGGGGGCATGACGGCTTCACGGTCCGCCAGCGTCCATTTGAGAAGCGGAGGGGTGACGAGGGTGGTCACGATCACCATGATGACGACCGCGGAGTAGATGGTCGTCCCGATCACTTTTTCTCCCTCAAGGACGAGGAACGCCCCGACGCCGGCGAAGAATCCCCCGATCCCCCGGTGCCGATCGTGACAGCTGACGCGATGATCTTCACGAACGGCACACGTTTTCTTATCTTCCCTCCTTTATGGTGGAAAGCGTCGATCATGGCGTCCGTCCCGTGTCCCTCGGCCTCCGGCGCAATGAGGTAGACGATCACCCCCGAAACGAGTCCGCCGAGGGCGGGGATGATGAAAAACCAGGGGGATCGGACCGGGGCGAACGTGAAAAGCGACTCGGAGGAAGATCCCGCCCGCGGCTCCGTATACCCGGTGACCGTTTCGAGGACGGAGTGAAGCGTCCACGCCAGGAGACGGTCGAACAGGATCGCCCCGAGCCCGGCGACGATTCCGACACCGATCGAAAGAAGCATGAGGCGAAACTGCGAAGGGAGCCGTGACAACTCCCTTGAAAGACGCTCCCGAAGTTGTTCGATGATCTCCCTTTGTTATCATACAAATCATTTGTGTTAGGATCAACGAAGCGAGTTATATGAAGAGGAGGTTTTCCCGCGTGAAGGAGATACCGCCCGTTCGAAGGGACCGGGAGATCGCGGAGGTCCTGGACAACCTGCGGCGCGTGTTCAAGGTGGTCCACCGGTACTCCAAGCGAGCCGAACGGGTCGGGGGCCTCACGGGGCCCCAGTTATGGGCGTTGAAGGTCCTTGCGGAATCCGCCCCCCTTCGGGTGACCGACCTTGCACGGCGCATGTATCTTCATCCGTCCACGGTGGTCGGGATCCTCGACCGGCTGGAACAGCAGGACCAGGTGTCGCGGACCCGGTCCGAGAAGGACCACCGGGTAGTGGCGGTCGCCTTGACGGCAAAGGGAAGGGAGACCGTGGCAAAAGTCCCCGAGATCGCCCAGGGGCTTCTGCTGAACGGGCTGAAAGGACTTTCCGAAAGCGACCGTTCGACCGTTTCCGAAGGGTTGCGGATGCTGGTCGGCATCCTCGGCGTGGAGGGGATGCCTCCCCCCCTCCTCCTGTCACCGGAAGTCAACGCGCCGGAGGGGAAGACCGACGATCCGGAGGATCGTACCGGAGAACACGCATGAAGATCACGCTCCGCCTCGTCGTCTCCCTCGTTCTCGTGGTCGCCCTGGTGGCCTTCGCCTTCTCTTTCTACCAGGTACGGGAGGAGAAGATCCGCCTGACGTCCGATCTGGAGCGGAGGACCATCGTCCTGGCCGAAAGCCTCCAGGAATCCGTCACTCCCCTGTTCAAGTCGGATTCCCCGGAGAAACTGAATCGCTTCGTTCAGCGGTTCGGCAACCGCGATCGATTCCAGGGGATCGCGGTACACGACGCCCGCGGCCAGCTCCTGGCCTCGACCGCGGACCTCGACCCGCAGATCCCCGGATCCGTCCCCCAGGTCGTCCACGTTCTTGCGGAGGGCCGGCCTGCGGACAGCTTCGTCCACGTCGGGAATCGAAGGATCTACCTCTACGCCTTTCCCCTCGCCTCGGGGGAAGAGACGATCGGGGTCCTGACGCTCTTCTATAACGCCTCGTACATCGACATCCGGCTCGTAGAGATCTGGAGACACAACCTCATCCGCTTCCTGATCCTGCTCGTGCTGGTCGTCACGATCACGCTGATCGTGGTGCGCTGGAGCATCACCGGTCCGATCGCCCAGGTCGCGGTCTGGATGCGGGACCTGCGCACGGGAAAAACCAGGACCGTCAAACCCGCCGATCTCCCGAAGATGGACGCGGCGCTGGATCCCCTGATCTCGGAAGCGAGCCGGATGGCGAAGAGCCTGGCCATCGCGCGGGCAAGGGCCGAAAAGGCATCCAGCCTGCTCGCCCGTACGGAACCCCCCTGGACGGCCGACCGCCTGAGGGAACACATGCGCGCGGAGCTTGGAGGGAAAAAACTGTACCTCGTGTCGAACCGGGAGCCGTACATGCACGAGAAGGACGGTTCGGCCATCCGGTGCATCGTCCCCGCGGGCGGCCTGGTCACCGCGCTCGATCCCGTGATGCGGGTCTGCGACGGTCTCTGGATCGCGCACGGAAGCGGCGATGCGGACCGCGAAACGGTCGACGGCAACAACACGCTCCGCGTGCCTCCCGGGCAACCGGCCTACACCCTGAAGAGAGTATGGCTGACCAAAGAGGAAGAGGACGGCTACTATTACGGGTTCGCGAACGAGGGGCTGTGGCCGCTCTGCCACATCACCCACATCCGTCCCGAATTCCGCCTGGAGGACTGGACCCATTACCGGAAGGTGAACGAGAAGTTCGCCGACGCCCTCCTTACGGAGATCGCCGGGGAAGAGTCGCCCCTTGTCCTGGTCCAGGACTACCACCTCGCCCTGCTCCCGGCGTTGATCAAGGAGAAGCGTCCCGACGCGAAGGTGGCCATTTTCTGGCATATCCCGTGGCCGAACCCGGAAGCGTACGGCATCTGTCCATGGCGACAGGAGATCCTCCAGGGGATGCTCGGTTCGGACATCATCGGGTTTCACATACAGTTCCACTGCAACAACTTCCTGGAGACCGTCGACCGGTTCCTCGAATCGAAGATCGACTGGGAGCAGTTCTCGGTCACCCGGGGGGGGCACTCGACGCTGATCAAGCCGTTTCCCATCAGCGTCAGCTTCGAACTTCCTTCCGGGGCGCCTGCTTCGGAATCTTGGCCCGCGAAGGAGGATCTTCTCCGGGCGCTCGGAGTCGAGGTGGAATATCTCGGGGTGGGGGTCGACCGGATCGACTACACGAAAGGGATCCCCGAACGCTTTCGGGCCATCGAGCGTTTCTTCGAAAAGTACCCGGAATACCTCGGGCGGTTCACCTTCGTGGAGCTGGGAGCCCCGAGCCGCACCCACATCAAGAAATACCGCGACCTGACGACGGAGATCGAGGAGGCGGAGGAGAAGATCAACTGGCGCTTCCGGACGAAAACGTGGAGACCGATCGTCTTCCTGAAGGCGCACCACACCCACGAGACGATCGGGCCGTATTACAAGGCGTCCGACCTCTGCATGGTCACGTCCCTGCACGACGGAATGAACCTGGTCGCCAAGGAATTCGTCGCCGCCCGGGACGACGACGACGGCGTGCTGATCCTGAGCCAGTTCACCGGGGCTTCCCGCGAACTGAAGGACGCCGTCATCGTCAACCCGTACGACATCGAGCAGATGGCCGACGCCATCCGCCTTTCGCTCGGGATGCCGCCCGCGGAACGGCGCGCCCGGATGGGGCGGATGCGTGAAACCCTTATAGAATTCAACATCTATCGGTGGGCGGGGAAACTGATCGCAGGGCTTGCGCGTCTGAGGTTGACGGATGGAACTTCCACATCGGAGGCCACGCCGTGAACTATATGCTGGGTCAACGATCCCTCTGGGTGTTCGACTTCGACGGGACCCTTTCCTCCATCGTTCCGAACCGGGCCGAGGCCCACCTTCACCGGGACTGCGAGAGAATGCTCCGGTTTCTCGCCCGAAGTCCATGGAACCGGGTTGCGGTTCTCTCCAGCCGTATGCTGGACGACATGGTTGCAAGGGTGGCTGTCCCGGGGGTCTTCCTCGGCGGGGCCAGCGGGCTGGAGTGGATGCTTCCCGGGGGGCACCGGATCGGGCCGGGCGCCGCTTCCGAAGCGCTGCTGGTGGAGAAGCGCAGGGCCGTTTTCCCCATCTTGAAAGAGATGGCCTCCATTCCCGGCGTGGTGATCGAGGACAAACGGTGGTCCGTCGCGGTCCACCACCGGAACGCGTCACCCCGGTCGTTCCGCAGGCGAACGGCTCTCCTGCAGCGGCTGAGGGACCGGACGGGCATCAAGGTCTACCGCGGGTACGAAGTCGTGGAAGTGCAACTGGTGCGCGGGGGGGGGAAGTCCTCCGGCGTGCGCCGGCTGTGCCGGCTGGCCGGCTGGGACCCGGCGAGGGAGCGGGTCGTGTACGCGGGCGACGACGAGAACGACGCCATGGCGATCCGTTGGGTCCTGTCGAAAGGCGGCGCCGGATTCGTCGTCGGGAACCGGATCACCGTCCCCCTGGCACGCCACGTGGAAGGCCCCGCCGGTCTCGCGCAGGCGATACGTGAATTCGCGGATGCCGCGCCGAACCGGGACATGATGAATGCCAGGGAGGGACCGGCATGACCCCGTTCGAAGTGAAGGATTGCGCGCTTCTCACCCGGATGAGCGGCCTTCCCCCCGCGATCAACTTGAGGGAATTGCGGGACAGGATCGCCGTATGCGGCGAAAACGTCCTGTTCCACCACTTCTGCGAGACCACGCTCCGGAGCACCTTCGACAACCCCGACTACCGGAACGATTTCGCCGTGTGGTCGAAGCTGTACCTCGGGGACCGCGTGCTCGCGGAGCGCCTCGGCATCCTCGATCCCTACGAATTCCCTTCCCTCGGCGAGCTGCGCGCCGCGACGCTCGAGGTGATCGACGAACGCCTCGGAGAATCGACGACGATCCCTTGGGCGCGCCCGGGGGACGAGATCTATTTCATGGAGGCGACCACGGTCGTGTTCGACACGGGGATCCGCATCTCCCATCCCGGTGAATTCGCGGCCGCCATCGGGGCGATGACCGGCGGAAGCGTCTATTACCACTTCCTCGAAGCCCGCCGCCGGTCTCCCTTCGGGAAGGACGACTTCACGGCATGGCTCCTCGAAAACGACGAAGGCGGAAAGAACCGTCCCTACATCGAGGCCCTGGCCCGCATCGACTTCTATTTTCACACCCTTCCCCACCTCCGGAAGGAACTTATCAAGGTCCTCTCGGCTTTGGAGGATACGAAATGAACGTTCCCCTCGGCGCCTACGAAGGGATCGTCGGACCGGCCGTCCTCCGCGAGCTTCGCCAGCTGGGGGAAAAATTGGCGGGGACCCGTGTCGTCCACGTGAACTCCACCCGGGAAGGCGGAGGGGTCGCGGAAATCCTCGAATGGATGACCCCGATCATGAAGGAATTGGGGCTGAATGCCTCATGGGAGGTCATCAACGGGACCCCCCGGTTTTTCGAAATCACGAAAGCGATACACAACGGTCTGCAGGGAGCGCACGTCGATATTCCGGTGAAGGGATGGAAAACCTACGAGGACGTGAACGCAAGAAATTTCAAAAGGCTCCGTCCGATCCTCGAGGCGGCGGATATCGTCTTCATCCACGACCCCCAGCCTGCGCACCTCCTGCGCCTGTGCACCCGTAGGAAGGGGAAGTGGATCTGGAGAGCCCATATCGACATCAGCAGACCGTTCCGCCCGGTCTGGAAGGTCCTGCGGTCGTTGGTGGAACCGTTCGACGCCAGCATCTTTTCGATGCCCCAGTTCGCCCAGCCGCTTCCCCACCCGCAGTTCCTCGTGCCCCCGAGCATCGATCCCTTGAGCGAAAAGAACCGGGACCTGCCCGCCGCGGAGATCGAGGCGGTTCAAACCCAGTACGGCCTGGATCCGTCACGTCCCCTGCTCGTCCAGATCTCCCGGTTCGACCGGTTCAAGGATCCGGTGGGCGTGGTCGAGGCGTACCGAATGGTGCGCAAGGTAGCGAAGGTCCAACTGGTCCTTGCGGGAGGGGGGGCCACCGACGATCCGGAGGGGAAGGCGGTTCTGGAGGACGTGCTGGAGGCGGCTGGAAACGACCCGGACGTTCACGTTCTTCTTCTCCCCCCGGACTCCCATAAAACGGTCAACGCGCTCCAGCGGATGGCGACGATCATCCTGCAGAAGTCGACCCGGGAGGGATTCGGGCTGACGGTCACCGAAGGGATGTGGAAGGGGAAGCCGGTCATCGGGGGCGACGTCGGCGGGATCCGCCTCCAGGTGGTGAACCACCATACCGGGTTTCTCGTGAACACCCCCGAAGGGGCGGCCCATCGGATCCGGTACCTGCTCCACCACCAGGAGGGGATCGATCGGATGGGAACGACCGCACGCGAGTTCGTGCGGGAGAATTTCCTGCTCACCCGGCACATCCGGGAATACCTGACCCTGATGCTGGTCACGCTTCACTCTGACCGTGGAAACTTGGTCGAGGTGTGACCGCGGGCGATCCTCTTCCGTCGACCCCTACGGGGCCGATATCGCGCCGCCTCAAGTGAAGCCGGATCCCGCGGTGCAGGCGTAGCAGTAGTCCCCGACCGCGATCGGGGCGCCGTGCGGAGGAAGTCCGTGCACCTCCGAGATGTGGACCTTCCGGACTCCGTGGGGCCGACCGACGGCCAGGTTGAAATCGCAGTCGTACAGGAACCCGTCCCACGAGACGGAAAGGAGCGCTCGGCACATGAGTCCTTCGATCGCTGACGGGTTGAACGCTTCCGCGAGGGTTTTCACGTACCGTTCGTGATTTCCCGTCCGCACCAGCCATGTCCGGAAACGCCCCAGCGGTACGTTCGCGAACGTGTACAGGTGGTTGAACGCGATCCCCCATTTCCTAAGAAGGTCGTGACGGAATTTCCGCTCGGCGGACTCCTGGGAAACGGGGAGGAACGCCCCGACCGGGTTTACGACGAGGTCCAGTTCCAGCCCGGTCCCTTCCACCCCATACCCTGCGGCGTTCAATTTCTTCAACACGGCGATCCCGGTTTCCGTCACCCCCGCGCCACGCTGGGCATCGGCCTGGGATGGATTCGTCGAGGGGAAGGAGGCGACCAGGACGACGCGGTGGGCGACGCAGAGCGCCAGAAGCGGCTCCTTCGCGGCGCCGCTCAAGGCGGAAAGGTTCGTCCGAAGCATCAAGCGGGGGACGAGCGGGGCAAGCCCTTCAATGAGGATAGGAAGATCGGGTACCAGCTCCGGCGCGCCTCCGGTGATATCGACGACCCGGAACGGGAACCGCCGGGCGAAGGAGACGACCGCACCCATCGTCTCCCGGGACATGATCTCTTTCCTGCCTGGCCCTGCCTCGAGGTGGCAATGCCGGCAACGGAGATTGCACAGGTACCCCGTGTTCACCTGGAGAGTGGTGATCTCTCCGCGGACGAGGGAGAGCCCACGGCGATCGAGAGCCTGGCTGAACGGCTCGACCCCGGTCGCCTCCCGGACGCCGGTCCCGTTCCCCGGGGATATTTCCGTGACTTCCGCCACGATGTCTTCCGCCATTTCGATTCCGTCCCTTGCCTACATGGAAAGCTTTTCGGCGATCTTCCGCATCTGCACCCCGTGGACCAGGGACGCGCCGCCGCGGATCGCCGCCGCCACGTGGACCGCCTCGGTCATCTCGGCCAGGTTCGACCCGTTCTCGAGAGAGGCCCGGGTGTACGCGTCGATGCAGTAGGGGCACTGGACCGCGTGTGCCACCGCAAGTGCGATCAGCGACTTCTCCCGCTCCGTGAGCTCCCCCTCCTTGAAGACTTCGGCGTAGTAGTCGAAGAACTTCTTCGCGAGCTCCGGCGCGTCCTTCCCGATCTCGCCGAACGCCGCGAGATCGGCGGGGTTGTAATACGTCTCCATTCCAGACCTCCCGTTCCCTCAGGATGACCCGCGGACGCCGCCGGGCCTTCGACATCATGCCATTCTCGCGGGGGCATCATCCCGCCGGACATGCCGCCCCGATGCTTTTCCCTTTCTTTGCATCGTGCGGACACACGATGTCCTCCAGGTGCTTCCTTCCCGCGGGGGATAATCCGAGTCCGTCGAGCTCCCCTCGAAGGGACTCGCACGTCCCGTAACCGGCCACGTACCCGTTGACCCGGGTAACGGCTCTGGAGGCGAGAAAATCGCCGAACGACGGGTAAGTGGCCTCGTACTCTTTCAAGAGTTCCGATCTCCCCCGGAGCGCATACTTCTGGTGGTACGCCTCGGCCAGGTAGAACCTGGAGGCCGGCAGGATCTCCGTGGCGATCTTGCCGTTTCTCCGGGCGGCCTCCCGGCTCCTCGACCCGATCGCCAAGGTTTTCTGTTCGTCGTCATGTGGAAAGATCGCGGACATGTATTGCCGCCTCCACGGACGCTCCCGCGGGTCATGGCTCGCCCAGAAGACGTCGAGCAATTTCCCGTAGGAGATCACGGACGGATCGAAATCCACCTCGACCGTCTCCATGTGGTCCCCGAGGTTGTGATACGTGGGGTTCTCCGTCGACCCTCCCGTGTACCCGACGCGGGTGCGGAGCACACCGGCGAGACTCCCGAACCGGGAGTCCGGACCCCAGAATCAGCCCAAGGCGAAGGTCGCCGTCTCCGTCCTTCCGGGCAGGGATGCATCGATCGGCGGTATCGCCGCGGATCGAGGCGCCGTCCCATTTCCCGTCTTGCTTGTCATCGCCGTCCCCTCCGATCCCGGATGAAAGAATACCGTGATCCCCCCCGGAACAGGGGCCAGGAAATACGCCGCAACCGATCCCGCCGTAAGCATTCCGATAAGAATCGCCCGCTTGCTCCGCAATAAATGGAGCGTCGTCCTCACGCCGTCCAGTTAAGCCACCAGGCGAGCAACTTCCGGACGAAGGGGGTCAACCTCGTCCGGTTGTACAAGTCGGCGACCTGCTTGATGGCCTCGGCCTGCGTCGGGTACGAGTGGATGACGCCGCCGATGGCGCCCAGGCCGATCCCCCCCACCATCGCCAGGGAAATCTCGTTGATCATCTCCCCCGCATGGCGCGCCACGATGGTCGCACCGAGGATCTTGTCGGTCCCCTTGCGGACGTGGACCTTGACGAACCCTTCCTCCTCCCCGTCGGTGATGGCGCGGTCCACCTCCTTCATCTCCCGCACGAAGGTGTCCACCGGGATCCCCCGCTCCCGTGCATCCCGCTCGTACATCCCGACGTGGGCGATCTCGGGGTCGGTGTAGGTGCACCAGGGGATCGTGAGGGCGCTGTAGCGCTTCCTCCCCCGGAAGAGGGCGTTCTGGATGACGATGCGCGCCGCGGCGTCCGCGGTGTGTGTGAACTTGTGGGCCTGGCAGACGTCGCCCGCCGCGTAGATGCGGGGGTTGGCGGTCCGCAGGAAATCGTTGACCTCGACCCCCTTCCGCAGGTCATACGCGACCCCCACGCCCTCCAGGTTCAACTCGTCGACGTTGGGCACGCGCCCGGCGCCGATCAGGATCTCGTCCGCGACGATCCCGTCCTCGAAGCCGTCGGCTCTGCGGAGATGGACCCGCTTCTCCTTCCCGGCGACGGCGACCCCCTTCACCTCGGTGTTCAGCCGCACGTCGATCCCGTCCCGCAGAAACGCGCCGGACACGATCGCGGCCGCGTCCGGGTCCTCCCGGGTCAGGAACTGCGGGGCCCGCTCGATGATGGTCACCTCGGAGCCGAATCGTCGGAAGGCTTGCGCCATCTCGCAACCGATCGGTCCCGCTCCGAACACCAGAAGCCGCCTCGGCAGCTCGGTCAGGGAAAAGACGGACTCGTTCGTCAGGAAGCCGGCTTCGTGGAGCCCCTCGACGGGGGGAACGGCGGCGCGCGCTCCCGTGGCGATCACCGCCTTCGAGAAGCGGAGCCTCGTCCCGCCCACCTCCACGGCGTCCGGGCCGGCGAACCGCGCCTCCCCCAGGAAGACGTCCACTCCCAGCGAGGAGAAGCGCTTGACCGAGCATATGCAGAGGGCGGCCGGCCACATGCGAGGAGAACGGTGGGTTCACTTGGTGATGATCCGGTCCCGGAGGCAGACGGATCTGCAGTTCCGGGGATCTCTGAACTCGCCCACGCATTCGGATGCCTTCACTTCCCGGATCACGGCCTCCCCGAGGCTCTCGGTCTCGGATCCCACTCTCTTGCCGGTTTCCGGATCGACGAGTTCGGTCTTTTCCCGGAACACGATGA
>CAZKMH010000083.1:0-11070 GCA_964553395.1 uncultured Rikenellaceae bacterium
AATCCCTTTACAATATCTTCCTTAAGGCTTTTTGCAGTGAGGAAGATGAGAGGAACATCGGGTTGGGCTTCTTTTATCTTTTCACCAAGGGTAAAACCATCCATTTCAGGCATCATAACATCGAGAACACAAATGTCGGGTTTGTTCTGACTAAAGGATTCCCAGGCTTCCTTTCCGTCGCGGGCAAGTATTACATCAAAACCATTAATTGTCACATACTGGGCTAAAATGTTACCGAAATCCCTGTCGTCTTCCGCTAATAATACTTTCATGATTCCCGAATTTATTTATATGGAATGTTTACTGTAAATATACTGCCTTTTCCCGGTTTGCTGCTCACGGTAACGTCACCGCCATGTTCAACCGCGATTTTCTTGACATAGTAAAGTCCGAGGCCAAGTCCTTTATACTTATGGATATTGCCACCGGAGGCACGGTAAAACTTGTCAAACACATGCTTCTGATCGAGTTTGTTTATACCGATACCATTATCGGCTACCTTTATAAAGATGTTTTTGTCATCGGCAAATCCTTCCACATTAATAACAGGTTCTTTATCGGAGTACTTAACTGCATTGGTGAGGAGATTATTTATCATTGTGGTGAAGTAAATAAGGTCAATATCAGCTTTAGCGTCGTTAAAATTGTATTTCTGGTTGAGCGAAGCAATGCTGCCCGGTCCTGATTTAAAGCTGCTGACAATATCATTCATCACTTCCCCGACATCAACCGGCTTTTTGTCAAGCTGGAACTGTGTTCTTTCCCACATGCTGATCTCAAGTATCATATTGATAAGCTGATTCAGGTGTATACTCTGCTTGCCTATCAATTTCGCAGTTTCAAGCACCCTCGACTCATCCCTTCGGATCATTTCCATTTCCAGGGTTTTCCCTGCAACAGTTATCGTTGCAAGCGGCGTTTTAAGTTCATGGGTCATGTTATTTATAAAGTCAGTCTTGAGGTTGGATAACCTTTGTTCCTCCATCAGGTTCCGATATGTGACCATGAAAAGCAGGACAACCACTACTATGCTGAAAATGCTCATCACCAGCGAGGTAGCGCTTTCCTGAAGGATCAGTTTACGCTTATCGGAAAAATCGATAATATATCTGAAATTCAGGGAATAATAGTTTCCTTCCTCCTGATACCCGAAGGTGAAAACGCTTGATCTTGCCTCTCTTTCCGGAGAATCCAATCCTCCTCTTCCCCGGGTCCGGCGGTCACGGAAATTTTCATTGCGGTAGATGTGGAAGGTATCCTGGCTGATAATATCAAGATTCTGTTTTTCAATTCTGTGATTAAAATCTTTTTCAAATCCCTGACTTTCATAATAAGCTGATAAAAAGTTAGAAAAATCCTCTTCCATAATCAGCACACCGGAAAAATATTCAAGGATCTCTTTCTTTTTTTCCGTAAGTTCCTGCTCGTCCGTGATTTCCGGAAGCTGCAAGGCTACTTTTGTGGAATATTGATTAAGTAAAAATTTTACCGTATCAAAAGGATCCACCGTCCTTGATCCCCGGATTGACTCTCTCGCCTCAATCGATAATGACCTGTATCTGAGCGGCAGCATCTCACCGGTGGTTTTCAGGATGCCTTTTATAATTAACACCTGCGCTGCAATCAGTATTATGATTGATGATATACCAAGAAACAGGATGGTATTCTTTTTTTTCATATTTTCGGTTTTCTTACCAAAAGTATTCAAATTTTATCAGAAGTGACCTTCAATCGGCCTGACATTAACCCAGCATTAACCTGGCATTAACAAAACATTGTTTAATACGGCATTATCTTTGAATTGACCAATTAAAAAGCCAGGGAGTCATGAAAAAGAGCAGTATTATAATAGCAACAGTTTTTCTCTTCGCAGTAAGTACTTCATTCCAGAGCATAATAGCCCAGGAGAAGTCAAAGGAAGAGAAGGAAAAGGAATTACAGGAAGTCATCGTTGAGCAGAAGAAAGCAATGATCGACCAGCAGAAAGCATTTGACGAGCAGCAGAAAGTACAGGAGGAGGTTCAAAAAGCACTTAATGAGAGTCAGGTTGAGGTCCGGGAGGCTTTAGAAAAGGCAAGGATTAAAATTGACGATCCGGAATTCAGAAGATCAATGAAGATCTATGAGGATATGGGCAGAACCAAAATGTTTTCACCAGATGAACCCTTCGTTTTCGCTGCTCCCAATGTTGATGTTTTTTACCATAATTCTCATACGGATGCTGAAAGAACCACCTGGGATTTTTCTAAGTCCATAAAAGAATCCTCATTCTCAAAGGATTATGTTTTTGATGTTGAACCTACGGCAAAATCAGTCATTATGTCGGTAAGCGGAGACTGCAAGGCAGGTGAGATACGAATCAGAATTATGATGCCGAACGGCAAACAATTCTCCGAAATAATTCTTGATGAATTCGGGAACCTGAACTGGAGGAAGTCGATAACGATCTCAGAAACGGAAAACAAAGACAAAACCGGCAACTGGAAATTTGAGATAAAATCCTCAAAAGCTTCAGGATACTTCAAGATATTTTTCCAGACGAGCTGATATTAATTTATCCGCACGTAGTTTTCATTCCTGAAAAATGAGACAGGACCGGGGTGGGCCAGTCTCATTTTTTTATTCAGCTTGTGCCGAAGTCTGTCCGCCTTTGACACTTTCGACTCTAATTGTGTATTTGTTTCCACCCTTCACAAGCCATTTAAGACTGATCTGTTGATAACCGTTGATGTTGGATAGTTCCATACGCCGGGGATTTTTCTTTTGTTCCCTGGTAATGTTCAGATCTTTGTTCTCGACAACCATTCCTGCTATTACTGTTCCCCCGTCAAGGAATACATAGTCAGGCGGATCAATTTTATACTTTATATTGCTGGCCGAGTGGGTCGGAAGCATCCTCCTGTTCGCAACTGTGGCTGTAACCTCTTTCAGACCACCCTCCAGTTTTGTTACCTTCAGATCTTTTATCTCAAGCTTCGGTGACTGGAATGAATTATATATACAGAAAGCTGCATTCCTGTGGGCATCTGTTTCAAGCATGAATCCGGGGTGCAACCTTCCGGCCATTTTACTGAATCCGCCGATTTCGACCTCACCATAAACAGGGTGGTTCATTTTCTGCCAGGGGATAAATGAGTCTTCAAAGAGCAGGAGCCTGTCAAACTCATACTGATCGGTACTGGCAGTGTCATAGAACATTAAATAGCTGTTCCACAATTCATTGGAAAAGACAAAACAACCCATGGCACCATGCCACCAGTCAAGTTCCCCTCCAAAAACAGTATACATGTCCTTCCATATGGTAACCAGTCTGTATCCGGCGATAATCAATTCTCCCTTTTTCCCGATCGCATCTATCACTGCATCGTCAGTTGAGCTGTAAGCTTCGGCGCCACCTCCCTGTATGGAAGGTCCCTTCAGTATCATTCCGCCGGAATTATGGAACGACTGTGCACCGGCAATATTTCTGTGTTCCGTTATAAATGCAAGGACCGCCTGGTTTTCCGGTTGTGAAAAGGGATACTTGTGTGCACCGCCCTGAATATAATTTGGTTCCCAGTTAAATCCCCAGTCACGGTTACCATCGTATCCACCCGGTCCGTCTTCATTTATCATTCCATCGCCGTCATTATCAATGCCTTCCATACCGAGAATTTCATATTCACCCTTTTCTCCGGGACTAACACGGATCATCCTTCTGGGGTCTTTGGGATCAGTAATAAATGTGCCGTCAGGATTTTTTCTTCTTATCTGGCTTATGTTTTTATCGCCATTCATATCCTCACTGCCGTCTTCATCGAATTTACCGTCACGGTCATTATCGTATGGCATCAGGCCTGACCTGGGAGGCACACCGGTATTTGCAAAATAGTCACGTGAATCAGGGTTGATTGTGGGTGCTATGTAAAATACCTTATCCTTCAGAAGCTGATTTATGAAAGTGTTCTCATCAAACATTTCGCAGATATACCATGCAGTGTACATCGCCATTTCGGTTCCCTGGAGCTCTATTGAATGGATATTTCCATCAATCCAGAAACCCGGTTTGTGGTCGGGATCTCCGCTCTTTTTATCCGATATTGTCAGAACGTGGATATCGCGTCCCTGGAATGATTTCCCGGGCGAACTCAGGGTTACAAGATCAGGATATGCTTCCGCCAGCTTTTTACAGAAGTCGGTAACGCCTGCATAAGTATGATATTTGTTCCATGAAACCTGAACTTTCGGATTTGCAGGAGTACCTGCGGCGTCGAAAAATAAAGCATTATCCTGGGGCAGGGCAGGGGAAGAAAGCAGGACGAAAAGCGATATGAATATGTATTTGACAGCTATCTTTTTCATGATGAATCTCTTGATTATTGATTATTACCTCAGTTCGGCGGAAGTTGATATTATACCGGTATTTACTGCTCCGGCTGTTATCTTCACAGTGCCTTTTCCTATTATGAGCCAGCTGAATTCAGATGATTTGTCTCCTTCGAGTCTTGACATCCGTTGTACCTTATCGCCACTCAGCAGCTGCTGTTTGCCGGCAGTCTCAATACTGATCCTCATTAATCTTGTGAATAAATTCCTTTCCCCGACTTGTGCACAGGTCGCAAAGACTCCGGCGTTGTGAACTTTCAGCGATAATCTGAAAACATTTTCACCCTGATTTTCAACCTTAACATCGAGAAATTCCAGCTCCGGGCGCATACCAGCGGTGGTGACGATGAACCTGTAATTCTTTTCTATAAGATCTCCGAGTTTGTCAGGAGGAGGATTTATCATTGCAAATGGTTTTATACCGCCTGTCTCAACTTTCTTCCCCGGAAAATCAGGATGTTTAATCTCTGTCCACGGCACAAAAACATCATCCATTTTGTTCTCTGCAGCAAATTTCAGGAATGCAACTTCTGTATTCTGCTCTTTCTCAACAGGGAACCACCACCCAGGTGTGCTAAAGCTATAACGGCCATAATGAAAATAAGCCCATTCCATAAAATTACCATGGGATGACTTTGCTTCCGGTGCACCTTTCACTCCTGTGATCTCATGATATTTTTCAGATACCAGTTTATTAATGACTTCGTCCGACTTAAGGATGCTTGAAACTCTCCTGTCCTGGTTCATCATTCGCATTTGCCCCATTCCGCCCGTACCCTGGCCCGCGGATGAAGGTTGTGCCTCTGCGGGGCGTTCGCCTGACTTCATGGGCTGGCCGAGATTATCCTGCGGACCGAATGCAAATGTTGCGTAAATGTTGAAATGATCAAAAAGAAAATCAAGGACAGCTTTGGATTCAACCTCAGATACAGGATGAAGTCCCGCATTTGCCCCGTGTTCATCATAGTTGAAGGAAAGGTTCCTGTTGAAATTTATGCCCCCCGGACCATCCTCATTGAAATTTCCATCTTTGTCATTGTCGATGCCTTCGGTAAAGATTGAATATGATCCCTTCTGCCCCTTTGAAATATCGGCAGGCACCATGATCCTTTTATCTTCCACGTTTTCAGTGTAATTCCCGGCAGGATCTGATACCCTCATAAGTGTGATATAACCGTCATTATTAAGGTCTTCGGCAGGATCTTCATCCAGACTGAAATCCCTGTCATCATCAGTTGGTCTGGAATTGATATTCCGTTCATATTTCAGATCACTGAAGAATTGTTCCACTGCATCGGGGCTTACGTCGGGGAAAACATAAAATGTGACCTTATCCAGAAGGTTTTCTATTTCCGGTGAGTCTGAGTCTTTAAGAAGTGAAGATGCAAAACCAAGGGCAAGCTCCCTGCCAAGGAGATGACTTCCCTCAATACCCCCTAGAACCGCGATTCCCGGTTTATTATCCATATCGCCTTTGCCGATTGTCACAACCATGACCTCTCTGCCTCCGGCGGTTTTACCGAGAGACCTGGCTGTGCATAATGCCTGATATTCTCTGGCCAGGTTATTAATTTTTTGTACTAATGATTTGTGATCATTGTACAGGTTCTGTGCCCCGGCAGCACTAAACAGCAAACTTCCAATGAAAGTCAGAAAAGCAAATCTCAAAGAAATCTTCATATTTATTTAATTAAATTATTGATGCCTGTCTGGTTTGACCAGTCTCCTTGCAGGCTTCCTGTAAACAGTGTTGTTGAATGATGGATCCCAGTTGCTGTTTTTTACAAATTCTGCACTTCTTGCATTGAAAAAACCAAGCACATGTTTCGGTGACAAAGTATAGATCAGTTCGTCATTTTCGCCGAAAAAAGGATCGGTGATAGACAGCACCTCCTCAATCCCGGTTTCATTTTTATTTGAGACTTCTGAATAAGACTCATATATGGCTTTTGGTATGGCAATCACCATTGTATAATGACCATATTCCTTTCTCTGGAAAAGAAAATATGTAATCTCAATAGGTTCACCCGGATTGACCTGGTCAGTTGAATGTGGAAGCTGGCTTTCAAAGATGAATCCCTCATTCATGATCTTTTCAACAATGCTGAATTCCTTTGTGCTGTGAAGGAAGAAATAACACTCTTCGTAATTTCGCAGTTTCTCAGCAAGTATTTCACCTTTATTCTTCATACTTCGGAAAGGGATCAGGCTAATTAGGCAGGACCTAAATTAGCAGTTATTATTTTATTAGCAACACATAAACCTTTTGTTATGTTATATGTTAAATTTGTACACTGCTGGAAATATCTTGTTTTAATGAAAAGAACATTTGCTGTTCTCACAATACTGTCATTGTTGTCATGTAATCCTGGTTCTTCTGACTCCGGCGCAAAATACATAACTGTAAGTATAGCCCCCTTTAAGTATTTTGTAAAGGAGATTGCAGGCGACGATTTCAGAGTGAATATTATGGTCCCCCCCGGATCAAATCCTCATATCTATGAACCTTACCCGGAACAGATCAATCAGCTCAGAAAATCAGTAGCTTATATAAGTAACGGATTCCTGGGGTTTGAAATTGTCTGGCTCGAAAGGTTTTACACCATCAATCCGGAGATGCTAAAGCTATCGCTCGGCGCAGGGATCGAACCCATATTATCCACTCATGAACATGAACATTCTGATGTACATGCCGAAGGAGCGGATCCTCATTTTTGGGTATCTCCAAAGTGTGCCGGGATAATTGCTTCTTCCGTTAAGGATCTGTTGATCAATCTTAATCCGGAAGCCGGAGAGGAGTACGGATCACGTTATGCAAACTTGATTTCAAAGATCAGTGAGATGGACAAAAAGGCACAGGCTCTTTCCCGGGAATCAGGCGGAAAAGATTTTATGATCTTTCATCCTAACCTGGCATATCTGGCCAGAGATTACGGTCTGCACGAGATTGCGGTGGAGTTTGAAGGCAAGGAACCTCCGCCATCAAGAATGAAGGAGCTGATCGATCTTGCAAGAGAGAAAAACCTAAAGACTATCTTTGTACAGAAAGAATATGACAGTAAGAATGCAAAAGCGATCGCGAATGAAATCGGCGCCGGGGTCGTGGTTATTGACCCGCTTTCGGAAGATTGGCTGAAGTCAACCATGGAAATTATCACCTCGCTGCATTCAAGTTTTATTAGCAACACGAAATAGACATCCGATATGGCAACACTCTTCGAAATGCATTCTTTATCAGCATCTTATGGGGCGAGCACAGTATTGCAGGACGTGAATTTCGTTGTGAATGAGAGCGATTTCATTGGAGTGATAGGTCCGAACGGAGGCGGTAAGACCACATTGCTTAAATTGATACTGGGTTTGATGAAACCTTCAGCCGGTGGGATAACCTTCAACAGTGATCTTATAAATAAAAACAGTATAGGTTATCTTCCACAGAACGCAACCGGAGATATAAACTACCCAGTAAATGTGACCGATGTAATACTTTCAGGGTTGATGATCAGGAAAGGCGTTATAACAAGAATGTCATCAGCCGACAGGAAAAAAACCAGTGAGATAATAGATGAACTCGGACTCTCCGGTATGGAAAAGGCGTCCCTTAACGAGTTGTCAGGAGGCCAGTTGCAGCGTGTGTTCCTTGGCCGGGCGATAATCGGAAATCCGAAATTACTCCTGCTGGATGAACCTGGAAATTTTGTCGATGCGTCGTTTGAAAGTAATTTCTATGGAAAGCTCAAGGATCTGAACAAGCGGATGGCAATTCTTATGGTTTCCCACGATCTGGGTATGATATCGTCTCATGTCAGGTCTTATGCATGCGTGAACAGAAAACTTCACTATCATCCGTCTTCCGAGATATCAAATGAACAGCTCCTTGCTTACGGCTGTCCGATACAGCTTATCACACATGGAACAGTTCCTCACACCGTACTGAAACAACATAGCTGAGTGGAAGGGAGTATCTTTCAATATGATTTTATAGTAAAAGGCCTTCTTGGGGCTGTTTTTGCCAGCATTACTGCAGGTCTGGCAGGGACATACATTGTCTCGAGGAAGATGGTATTTCTCAGCGGCGGAATTACTCATGCATCTTTCGGCGGAATAGGGATCGGATATTTTGCCGGATTCAATCCTGTGGTCGGTGCAGCAATCTTCGGAATCCTTTCAGCCCTCGGGGTGGAGTATTTATCAGTAAAACATAAAATCAGAGAGGATTCTGCTATCGGTATTCTGTGGGCATTCGGAATGGCAATAGGGATAATATTCATCTACCTTACACCTGGTTATTCTCCCAACCTGATGAGTTACCTTTTCGGAAGCATCCTGACAGTTACCAGTGCTGATATTATTGCCCTTGGAATTATGTCGGTTGTTCTTATTGCTTATTTCGGTATATTTTATCGAACAATATTGTATATTTCATTCGATGAGTCATTTGCGCGTACCTATTCATCCTACGTTAATATTTTCAAGTATTTTACCACAGCCCTGATCGCACTGACTATTGTATTGAATATCAGGATGGCAGGAGTTATACTTGTCCTTTCACTGCTGACGATACCACCGAACATTGCAATGCTTTTTACAAAAGTTTATTCCTCGATAATTATATGGTCGATAGTTGCCGGATTTGTCGGAACTGCGGCAGGCTATACAATCTCTTATTTTGCAGGGATACCGGTGGGTGCAACCATCATATTCACACTCGCCGTGATATGGATCCTGATGAAGATCATAAGCCGGCTAATTACGGGATTGGCTAAGGGGCAGGAAAAATCAGGAATTAATAATGAAGAACAAACGAAGTAAGAAATCAGAATAATTAAAATCAATGATATGGATTACGATCTTATAATAATTGGAAGCGGTCCCGGAGGATATGTAGCTGCCATCAGGGCAGCACAGCTTAAAATGAAAGTTGCGGTTATCGAGAGAGCCGAGATTGGAGGTGTTTGCCTGAACTGGGGATGCATACCCACTAAAGCATTGCTGAAGAGTTCCCAGGTATTTGAGTATCTCAATCATGCTTCGGAGTATGGGATCTCAACAACCGGTGAGGTGAAAGTAGATTTTAAATCAATTATTGCCAGAAGCCGCAGTGTTGCTGAAGGTATGAGCAAAGGGGTGCAATTCCTGTTCAGGAAGAACAATATAACTCTCATTCAGGGATCCGGACGGCTTACCGGGCAGAACAACGTAGAGGTTGAGGATCAGGAGGGAAAGAAGAAAACCTGGACTGCAAAAAATATAATAATTGCTACGGGGGCAAGATCAAAGGAGCTGCCAAATCTGAAACAGGACGGAAAAAAGATCATCGGATACAGGGAGGCAATGACACTTCCAGTCCAGCCAAAATCAATGGTAGTTGTAGGATCAGGAGCCATTGGCAGCGAGTTCGCCGGTTTTTACCAGACAATCGGAACCGATGTTACCCTTGTTGAATTTCTTCCAAGGGTCGTTCCAAATGAAGATGAAGAAGTTTCAAAGCAGCTTGAGCGGTCATTCAAAAAGCTTAAAATGAAAGTCATGACCAACTCGACAGTGGAATCTGTCGATACCTCAAAAGGAAAATGTAAGGTAACGATCAAGACACCGAAGGGAACGGAGACAACTGATGCAGATATTGTACTGTCAGCAGTGGGAGTAACACCAAATCTAGAAGGGATAGGACTTGAGAAAACAGGCATAAAAGTGGAAAAGTCAAAGGTGGTTGTGGATGATTATTACCGGACCACGGTTCCGGGAATTTATGCAATCGGCGATATTGTACATGGTCCGGCTCTTGCACATGTCGCATCTGCGGAGGGGATCATATGTGTGGAAAAGATGGCCGGAATGGATGTAGGTCCGCTCGACTACACAAACATTCCGGCATGTACGTATACGAGTCCGGAAATTGCGTCATGCGGACTTACTGAAACAGCTGCCAGAGAGGCCGGGTATGAAATCAAAGTCGGGAAATTCCCGTTTACTGCTTCAGGCAAGGCAAGCGCTTCAGGGACAAAGGATGGATTCATCAAGCTGATTTTTGATGCTGCTTACGGTGAGTTGCTCGGAGCACACATGATCGGGGCAAATGTAACTGAGTTGATCTCAGAGATCGTTGTTGCAAGGAACCTTGAGACAACCGGACATGAAATAATAAAATCGGTTCACCCGCATCCCACGATGTCGGAAGCCATAATGGAAGCAGCAGCTGCGGCTTACGGAGAAGTTATTAACCTTTAGCATTTTGGAAATCCGGAGTTTGCACAGGGTCTTTAATTAGTTACCTTTATTGTGGTTTTCTAATAAAAAAATAATCATGAAAAGGCATCTGATCCTGTTTTTACTATGTTCTGTCTCGACTGCTTTCTTAGCAGCGCAGCCACTCGCGAAACGTCAGCAATATGATATTGCAAAAGAAAAGGTGTTGTACACCATAGGCTATGCACATCTTGACACTGAATGGAACTGGGAGTACCCAACTACAATAAACCAGTATATTAAGAATACAATGGAGGATAATTTTAAGCTGTTTGAAAAGTATCCCGACTATGTATTCAATTTTACCGGATCGCGACGGTATAAAATGATGAAGGAATACTTTCCCGAGTCCTATAAAAAAGTAGGTGATTATATTAAACAGGGAAGATGGTTCGTCTCAGGTTCTTCCGTTGATGAGGGAGAACGGGCCGAGTGGTTCAAAAATCCTGATGATAT
>CAZKMH010000083.1:11080-11511 GCA_964553395.1 uncultured Rikenellaceae bacterium
CTCTTCGGAATCGGTTCTCAGGCAGGTTTTGTATGGTAACCTGTACTTCAGGAGGGAGTTCAATAAGGAGAGTTATGATTACATGTTGCCGGATTGCTTCGGTTTTGTGGCAACCATGCCTCAGGTCTGGAATCATGCAGGGCTCCTGGGGTTCTCCACGCAGAAACTGACATGGAGATCCTCAAACGGAGTTCCTTTCAATATCGGAGTATGGGAAGGGCCTGATGGTAAGGGACTCCTGGCAGCTTTGAATGCCACTGATTATACTGGAAGGGTAGTCCCCCGCCTTGACAAAGACAGTACATGGAATGCCAGAATACAGGATGGAATAAACAAATTTGATATTCCTTTTGACTACCGGTACTATGGAGTTGGTGATATCGGCGGTGCACCGAGAGACGAGGATGTTAAGAATGTTGTTGGCAGCATAA
>CAZKMH010000084.1:0-7120 GCA_964553395.1 uncultured Rikenellaceae bacterium
TGATTCTAACCTATACCCTAAATTCGATGATACCGGACCCATACTGGCATTCGAATACCTTCAAATATCTCTCAAAATATCATTGTAATAACCTAAACACATAATTTATGAAAAAGCTAATCTACTTTTCATTTATTGCATTTGGTGCCGGATTGCTTTTCCTGACATCATGTAAGGAAGAGGAACCGGAGGGTCCGCCGAAAGCAGGTATCTTTTACAGCGTTGCTGATAAACAGGTGGCATTTACTGCTTTGACAAAACGGGTTGTCGCCTGGGACTGGGATTTCGGAGACGGTGAAACCAGTACTGAACAGAATCCCGTTCATATTTATGAAGACGGGGGATATTATAGTGTCAGGCTCACAGGAACAGATGCTGCAGGCACTTCTGCTGAAGCGGAGGTTGATATAGCTGTTGCTGTTACTCCCTATGTACTGCTTACCGGGGGTCCGACTGCAACGAACGGCAAAAAATGGAAACTGACAGCCAATCATACCGCCAACGACAAATTCGTAAACGCCGATGCCACCTTCACACTGGCTGATCCGGACCTGCCGTCTTTGCCGGTGGGCGCGTTTGCCCTCTTCCTGGGAATGCCCGAAGTGTATGAAGATGAATTCACCTTCCACTTCGATGGAAAATATGAGCATAATGTCAAAGCTGATAATGCTGCATTCGCCGGGCTCCTTCACCAGTATGTAACCACAGGAGGAGCAGGGATCGTCAATGACGGAGGTGCAGATTTCGGGTTGTGCACCGGGATGTATACGCCACAGGCGGGAGCAACTTTTACTTACGTGGAAAAGGAAGATTTCTCAGTGCCTTCTGTCTACGGTCCACCTGACGGAATTGTAACATATAAGGATGTCAGTACCCTGAGCTTTTCCGGAACCGAGTTTGTAGGACTCCTGGATGTCCAGAGGAAAGTGATACTCCAGACCATATCTGATAATTCGATGAGACTTGTTATGTTCATGGCTGCGGGCCAGGCATATTACCCTCTGGCAACACATGGTCTTATTCTTACCTTCGAAGTTGTTGAATAACATTGACTAATAAATCTAATCATGAAATCAGTTATAATCATAAAGATAACCAGGCAACTTCTGCCGGCAATGTTATTATCAGCACTGCTGTTCAGTACGGTGCAGGCAACTCCTGAAACCGGCAGGAATGAGGATTTGCTGGTCCTTACTGATGATCAGCAGGGCATAGTTATTACAGGAAGGGTTACATCAGCTACTGATAATTCCAATATGCCGGGTGTGAGTATCGTAGTCAGAGGCACCCAGAGAGGGACTGTTACAAATCTCTCAGGGGAATACACTATTGAAGTCCCCGGTACTGATGCAGTCCTTGTATTCTCCTTCGTAGGCTACAAACCTGAAGAGGTTACAGTCGGAAACCAGAGAGTGATCAACCTTTCGATGACTGAATCAATTGAAGCCCTTGATGAGGTTGTTGTTACTGCACTGGGTATTACCAGAAGGGAGAAATCGCTTGGTTACTCTGTTGGAACGGTAAGCGGCGAGAACCTTGCAAGGGTGGTCCAGGAAAACGCCATTAATTCGCTTGCCGGCAAAGTTACCGGGGTTCAGATCAGCTCGACAGGAGGGACCGGTTCATCAGTAAGTATGGTCATCAGAGGCGCCACTTCCCTCAGCAATGACAATCAGCCATTGTTTGTCATCGACGGTGTCCCGATCGTAAATACACTGAATAATATTGCCGGTTTCGGCAGCGACAACCGTGTGGATTACGGAAATGCTATGTCGGACCTGAACTCTGATGACATCGAAAGTGTGTCTATACTGAAAGGCCCCAGTGCGGCTGCATTGTATGGGTCGAGGGCAGGAAACGGTGTGGTTCTGATCACCACAAAATCAGGCCACAGGAACAGGGGAATGAGGGTGAATATCAGCACTAACAATGTATTTGATATGCCATACAAATATTTTCCGGTTCAGAAAAAGTTTGCCACCGGTTATTTCTCATTCACACCTGAGGATCTTCCGCCGGGTTATATAATGAAGGTTAATTCGGCTGAGGCCGCAGGGGCAGGTATCGAGCTGGACAAGGAATATTTCGCCGTCCAGTGGGATAGTCCGGTGGATGCAAACGGTGTCCAGATTCCTACCGAACTCCTCAGCCATCCAAACAATGTGGCAAATTTTGTCCAGACAGGGATCACTTCGACAAATGAGATTTCAATTTCGAATAATTCCGAACTGATGAACTACAGAATCGGGGTATCAAACATGTCCAACAGGGGCATCGTCCCCAATTCCGATCTGTTCAGAAATAATGTGACAGCCGCCACCTCAATCAGGGTTCGGGATAATATAACTGTAAGCTCCAACATAAATATAAACAGATCATGGTCAAATAACAGACCTGCAAGCAACAGGGGCACCAATCCGCTCCAGTGGGCTTATAATGTTCCCCAGAATACCGATATCCGTGATCTGAAGGATTACTGGGAAGAGGGTCAGGAAGGCATCCAGCAGAGAACCCCTTACAACGGACTCTACAATAATCCTTATTTTCTTGCAAATGAGGTAAATAACAGCTTCAACAGGGACAGGGTTTTCGGAAATCTGAAAGCCGAATGGAAGATCACGAAAGAATTCAGCATTATGGGCAGGTATTCGCTGGACCAGTTCTCAGAGAAACGCGAATCAAAAATATCGCCCAGCTACACGGGAGAATCCAATAACGGGGCGTACGGGATACAGGACATATCCAGCTATGAACGAAATGTTGACGTCCTGGCAACCTATTCAAAGGTGACAGATCTTTTCAGTGTTTCGGTATCCGCCGGAGGCAATGCCCTCTATAAAAAAGGCACTTCAATCAGCAATTCATCACTGTCGGGTGCAGGTCTGATCGTTCCCAATGTTTATACAATAAGCAATATAAAATCAGGATCTCTGAGCTATGGCAGCTGGTGGTCGCAGAAGGCAATCTATAGCCTCTATGGGCTGGTGAATCTCGGATTCAGGGATATGATCTTTCTCGATCTCACAGGCAGGAACGACTGGTCAAGCACATTGCCGAAAGAGAACTGGTCATACTTCTATCCGTCTGCCTCGCTGAGTATCCTTGTCGACCAGATTATCAACCTGGGCGAAGCGGTCGACCTGTTCAAGGTAAGAGGAGGCTGGGCAAAGGTTGGCAACGATACCGATCCTTATCAGCTTTATAACACTTACGGAAATGCCGGACAATGGGGTGATGCAACACGTCTTGCAAAATCAGGACAGATACTCACACCAAACCTTAAGCCGGAGGAAGCAGTGTCGAAGGAAGCAGGGATCGACCTTAGTTTCTTCAAGAACAGGATCAGATTTGAAGGAACCTATTACGTTGTCGATAACCGGAACCAGATCATCAGGAACATCCCGGTCGCCAGTTCCACCGGCTCAGATGCCGTCAACATCAATGCCGGGCTTATCAGAAGCAAAGGATGGGAATTCATGATCGGCGGTACGATTGTCAAAAGTACGTCATGGAGCTGGGATCTGAACGCCAACTTCACACGTAACAGGACAAAAGTCGAAGAGATCGCCCCGGGAATCGAGGTCATCAAGTTCTGGGAAGATGCCAAGGGTGGTGCATGGTCATATCTTGGTGATGAGATTGGTGCAATCTATGATGCCGAGGTCAGGACCGTCACCGAGGTTAGCTCTCCGTATTACGGATATCCAATAATAAGTGAGGCTGAAATGGAATGGGATGCCATAGAGTTCAGGGACACCAGGAACAAAATAGGAAATTATAATCCCAGGTTTACAATGGGATTTCAGAGCTCACTGTCGTGGAAGTCGCTTGCTCTGAATATGACGCTTGACTGGAGGAACGGCGGCCAGTTCGTTTCCCAGACCCAGCGTTATATGGCTGAAGACGGAAGCTCTCAACTCTGGCTTGATAACCTGATCAACCCGGGAGGAAGGACAGGAAAGGAACTGCGTGACTGGCTTGTGGCAAATGAAGATAAATACATTAAAAACGGATTCCATGTAGTAGGCGGCCCAACAGAAGAATACGGCGGGTTTGAAGAAAACTACAGCGGCGTATATGTTTCCGACGGAGTGTTCGTCCCGGGCGTAATAGCTGTTGACGATGGCGAAGGAGGCGTGACCTATATTGAAAATCTGGGCGAGGACGGAACCATAATTTCACCTTACGTGGTGAGCTATCCCTGGGGATTTACCAAACCCTCCACATTTGACGCTGACTTTGTCAAGCTGAGAGAGATCTCTTTAAGCTACAACTTTCCGCGTGAGCTTATAAGCAGGATCGGAGTAGTACAGGATATTGCAGTCTCCCTTTACAGCCGCAACATAATTCTGTGGACTAAGGCTAAAGTCGGGATCGATCCCGAAAGGGCATTCCAGGCAGAGAGCTCCACAGGAGGTACCAGAGGTACGCAGTTCAAGCAGGGAATTGAAAGGTACAACCTGGAACCATGGGTAATCCCGGTTGGGATCAAACTTGACATAACATTTTAGAAATCTTAAAATCTGAAATTATGTATACGATTAAAAATAAAATATCAGCAGCCCTGGTCCTGTTCCTTCTTTTCGTTGTCTCATGTCAGGACCTTGAAGAACTGAATATTAATCCAAACGGAGTTGATCCGGCAAATGCAGGACCGGCTCTTCTATTAACAACAATATTAACTTATTCAGGACAAAATGTTGTCGGACTTGGTTTCGGAGATATCGCCGGCGTAATGCAGCACACCCAGAAAGACGGATGGAGTGGAGGCCATAATAGTTATGAATGGTCCGACCAGAACTGGGGAGGTTTCTACGGAATTCTCAGAAATACAGAGGAGATGCTGAAAAAGGCTGAGGATCAGGAACTTGAATTCTATCAGGGTGTTGCACTGACCATGAAAGCCTACAATTTCGGGATGATAACTGACCTGTGGGGTGATGCACCATTTTCCGAAGCTCTGCAGGGTGAAACCGGCAACCTGAAACCAGTATATGATTCCCAGAGAGACATATATATTGGTATTCTCGGTTACCTTGAAATGGCAAACACTCTCCTGTCAAAAAGCCAGGAAGAGTATTCGAATATCAATTCCACTCAGGATGTTGTTTACCATGGTTCGGTTGAGAAATGGAGAAAGTTTGCAAACTCGCTTGCACTGCGGTACTATATGAGGATCTCTACAAAGGAGTCTGCGATGGCAAAGGCAGGGATTGAGAAAATTGCTGCTAACCCGGGCCAGTTCCCGGTAATATCCGATGCTTCCGATGATGCAAATATTGCATACATCGGAAACAGTCCATCAGATTCCTGGCCGTGCAATACCACTTTTGATCAAAGCGAAACAAACTGGAGAAGACTGAAAATGTGTTCAACATTGGTTGAAAAGTTACAAGCTCTGGATGATCCACGTCTGGCACTCTGGGCAAGTAAAATACAGATTCCCATTGTTGTAGATCCCTCACAGCCTGCCGGTTACGATGAGATTGTTGCAGGGAAGCGGGTTATTGCACAGGATATTGCCGACACTTATGTGGAAAACTTTGGCATGCCGCTGGATGAAGATCCGGAATATGTCGGTCTTCCTCCTGCATGGTCGATAGTACCGCAGGCATATAACCTGTGTCCCAACCTTGAACAGGCTCCGCTTAATCCCCATGCATCACACCTTAGTGTCATTTATAAGGCTGCTGCAGGCACTCATCTGAAGGCAAGGCTTATATCGGCTGCTGAAGTGAATTTTATTCTTGCCGAAGCTGCACAGAAGAGTTGGACTACAGGTGCAACAGCTGAGACTCATTATGAGGCCGCGATCAAGGCTTCACTTGATGCCTGGGACCTGAGTGATGAATATGATGATTATGTAGCCGGAACGGGAGTAGCATATGACGGAACGCTTGAGCAGATAATCGAACAGAAATGGATCGCAAGCTGGACAGCGGCTGCCGAATCCTGGTTTGATTACAGGAGAACAGGTTTTCCTGCCCTGTCGCCGGGAACAATTGTTGTCAGAAATGCAATTCCTATCAGGTTCCTGTACGGTACTAACGAGCTTTTGTACAATCCTGACATGGCGGCAGATGCCATTGAGAATCTTGAAACAACGGCATTTTCATCTACCGACGGCAAAAACAGTCCCTGGTCAAAATCATGGCTTTTACAGGGAACAGGAAAACCCTGGTAGTTACATATCGAACTGTTAATTCAGGTTCTGTTCGAAAAATTCGGACATCTTCAGCTGGCAATAAGCATTGACCCGCTGAATGATGTCCATTGTGTGCGGCCATCCGGGTATGCGGTGATAGATATTTGGAATACCAAGATCGTCGAGCAATTCCTTCAGGTGATCTGACTGGTCTGGCCGGACCAGTCTGTCGGCTGTTCCCTGAAGAATCATTGTTGGAGGATCATCTTTATCAAGGTGATAAACAGGTGAGGCTTCCTTAAAGATTTCGGGTGCCTCATCATAGGAATGAGCAAGAAACGAGGTCACCGAAGGATGGTTTCTTGCATATTCGGTCGTAAAATCAATCGGACCGTATATATCGACCACTGCTTTCACCCGGTGATGATTTCCTGTTGAAACCGTACTGTCGTTCAGGCCATTATCTGGTTTCCATCCGTAAGCTGCAAGGAGTGCGAGGTGCGCACCGGCTGAACCTCCGATAAGCGCAATCCGCGAGGTATCGTAACCATAATTTTCCCCATTTCCGAATAACCAGCCGATAGCATCTGTAACATCCTCGATACAGGCAGGATAAGGTCCGTCCTCCAGCAACCTGTATGAAACAGTTGCTGTTATATATCCCATTTTTGCAAAATCGATCAGATAAACAAGGTAGTCCGATCTCTCACCGCTTTTCCAGGAACCTCCGTGAATGAAAACCAGCAAGGGAGGAGCTGTGCCGGTCTCTTTCGGGCGGTAAATATCCAGCTGGAGTGACTTCCCGTTAATGTTTTTGTATTCAATGTTTTTGAACTCCTCAATATCCTGAGGTATCTCAGGTTCAAGATTAACGAGCTTTTCCAGTCCGGTCCATACAGCTATATATATAAGTGGTACGGAATAATATCCCATCGGCGGCTTGCCGGGATTCAATGCGGACCATGTTCTGGGGAA
>CAZKMH010000084.1:7220-11451 GCA_964553395.1 uncultured Rikenellaceae bacterium
CCTTAATTTGCTATGCAGTATAGATGCTGTTTCCGGACCTAAAGAATTCTCCTCGCCATAAGGTGAATCTTCTCTTTTATAAGTATACGGATCTTTAACATCCCACTGACTTTTTGGAATGATGTATCCGACTTCATCATTGGCAAGTCCGATAATGAATTTGAATCTGCCATCCATCATCTCCCTTACAGGCGGTACCTCAACCGGATCTACCGCGAAGTCACGCCCATCGGGTGCTTCAATACTGCCATTTATTATTTCAGGATACACTTCACCGGGAAGAGTTGCAAATGAAACAGGGCCGAGTTTAAAGATAGACACTTCGGAACGCATATTCATCCAGCCGGTTGTACCCCGGTTAAACAGGCCAAGCATTGTTCCCAGCTTAAATAATTTATTCTCAATCGGAAGAGGCAGTGTCCTTACTATCAGGGATATGCCTGCAGAATCAATTTTTTCGGCAGGATTTACCATAGAACTAAGTGCCAGCATTGCCACCTGCTTACCCTGTGCTTCTGCTTTGTTAAAAGTCGGTTCATTGAATTCCTCCCCGGTGAACGGATCTTTTACTGCAAGACTTGGGTGTGTGGTCATCAAACCTCCTATTGCCCCGTTGACATAAACTGCAATTCCTCCGATGCCTGCTTTAACAAGTGTGTCACCATTGTAAACTCCTTTTTCAACTCCTTCACGAATGAAGTGCGGGAAATCGGAAGTTATAAGCAGATTGTCACCCCATAAGGTTTCCGGGTGATCAGCCCATGATATCAGAGATCCGAGAGTGGTTCCGTACTCGCTGTCAATGGCTTTTATAAGCCGCAGACCGGAATCAAAAACCTCAGGTTGTCTCGTATCCTTAACCAGATGAACTGCGCCGGTCAGATCTTCAGAGATCTCAAGTATGGCAGGACGCAGGTTTTGTACAGCTGTTACAACCGATTTAACAGCCTGTCTTTTAACATATTCCATTTGCACCGGATCAACTCCGCTTTTAAAGGGCGATTCTCCCCACAATCCCAACATGTCGGGTCCCTCATGCGTGTGTGTCGAAGCAACAAGAACGTAAGTCACCCCTGCATCATCCGGGATAGCTTTCCTGATATCAATCACATCATCATTCATGAAACCTATTGCATCAAGCACAACAATAGCCAGCCTTGTCCTGCCGTCATCAATCACCATTGTCCGGGCCCACAGATCATCGTGAATACCATTGGCCGCACGTTTGTTTCCAAAGCCTGCTATCCACACGGGATCAAATACTCCGTTCCCATTGCCATCAGTAAAAGTATCTCCCTCCGCAGGATTATACTCTGCATTCCCGTTTACATCGTTCCACCTGTCGGGAACCACCGGTGTGACAGGCTGAGCGGAAAAGCCAGCCCTTAAAGGATATGCTTCCCCCGTAATGACATTTAAATCAGCTTTATAATCCGGATGCCGGTCTTTAAGATTCGACCTGATCCGGATAAAGAAAACTAAAATTACTATTAGCAGAATGCCCGCAATAACCTTCAGAACATTTTTCACTTTTGCATATTGTTTAATTCAATATTTAACAAAGTTGCTGATTTGGAATATAATATCAAAGCATTAAATAATTCTAAAAATAAAGGCTCACTTCCGGAACGATATCAAAGAAAAATTAAATTTGCTGTTCAAAGTTCTGAACAAAATTTAAAAATAAAGCCATTAAAAGATTCCAGGTTCAAAACCTCTTATTAATTAAATTATGACCGGAAACAGGAGTGCAGTGATAATTGGCGCCGGTATCGGCGGAATAACCACTGCTGCTTTTCTCGCAAAAAACGGTTACCGGGTAAGGGTCTATGAAAAGAATCCTGCCCCCGGAGGAAGATGCGGACAGATTATACGGGATGGTCACAGGTTCGATGTCGGGGCAACTATGTTCATGATGCCGGGTATTTACAGGGAAGTATTCGGATCTTTAGGTCTTGACCCTGAGAAAATTCTCAACCTTAAACCACTGGATAACCTGTATAAAATATATTTTGACAACGGGGATACCCTCGACTTTTCGACCGACAAAAACAAGATGAAGGAGCAGCTTGAAGAGATTGAACCCGGAAGTTTTAAAAGATCTCAGAGTTATGTTGCTAAAGGGTATGAGATGTTCCTGCTCTCCATGGAGAGGATGATAGGACGTAATTTCTATAATCTGTTCGAGCTGGTCAACCTGAAAAACATACCACTGTTATTTAAGATCAAAGCTTTCACATCCCACTATAAATATGCACGACGGTTCTTTAAGAATACCCATCTGTTGATGGCATATACTTTTCAGGATATTTATGTCGGGCAGAGTCCCTTTAATACCCCGGCCCTCTTTTCAATGGTCCCCGCAGCAGAACTGACAGAAGGATCTTTCTTCCCCGCAGGTGGCATGTTTGCCGTAGCCGGAGCTTTACTCGCCGAGGCAGAAAAATCAGGCGCCAGCTTTTATTTTAACAGTCCGGTTGTTAAAATCTGTGTAAACGGGAACAGAATTGAAAAAATAGTCCTGAATAACAACGAGGAAATTTCGGCTGACATATTTGTAGCAAATGCGGATCTCCCTTATGTTTACCGTGAATTATTGCCTGACAGGCGGGCCTCATCGCGTCTTGACCGTTTGAATTATTCATGCTCTGCCATTTGTTTTCACTGGGGGCTCGACAAAGTATACCCTCAGCTGGAACATCACAATGTTTTTCTGTCGGACAGATTCCGCGCAGGTCTTGACAGGATCATCAGGGACAAATCGGTTGGCGATACACCAAGCTTCTATGTGCATGCACCTGTCCGGAATGATCCCTCAGCGGCTCCTTTGAAGAATGACACACTGTCAATTGCTGTGGCAGTCGGACACATTGATAAAAAATTCAATCAGGATTGGAACGCAATAAAAATCAAAACCAGGGCAGCAGTCATAAAGCGTCTCAAACAGCAGGGACTTGATGATATTGAAGACCATATTAAATTTGAGATCTGTCATACTCCCGAGGACTGGCAAAGCGCCTGCAATGTATCAAGAGGATCCGTGTTCGGCAGCATTGGCCACAACATATTTCAGATGGCCTGGTTCCGTCCGCATAACCGGCATGACCGCTATCACAATTTGTATTTTACAGGTGGCAGCACTCACCCGGGCAATGGGATCCCGAATGTTCTTCTTTCCGCAAAGCTTGTTACTGAACGAATTTTTTCGGGCAGATAATGATATCCAACAATGACTAATTGATACATATCAATGGACTCACAAAAGGAAAAGTTTCTTCAGATATTCAACTCAATAGATTTCCAGCGCATCAATTATCATCCAAATATCCTGATTGCGGCTGGATTCTGGGAACCTGAGCGCTTCTCGGCTGCTGAGATCTTCTATAAATTCATGCGCAGGATTGATGACATGATAGATAATTACAAAGTATCTCATAAAACAATTGCTCAGCCGGATAAAGAGGATTTTGTCAGCAAGGTGAACGATTGGCTGAAAATGGTCATTGATTCGGGAGATCATAATCATTCCAGGCAGGAAATGCTGAATGCAATCCAAAAATTCAGGATGCCGGTATGGCCGCTGGAAGATTTTGCACAGGCAATGATCTATGACATACAAAATGACGGATTTCCAACTCTTGAAACATTTCTTGAATATTCCCGCGGAGCTTCCGTTGCACCTGCCTCCGTATTTGTCCATCTAAACGGTCTGTTAAAAAAGGATGGTATATATGAAGCACCGGGATTTGATGTAAGGGAAGCTGCAACGCCCTGTGCCATATTCAGTTACCTGGTTCATATCATCCGCGATTTTCAGAAGGACCAGCTTAATAATCTTAACTATTTTTCTGACGACCTCATATCAAAGTACAGGCTGACCAGATTTGATCTTAAGGAGATTGCATACGGGCATCCGGTAAGTACCGGTTTCCGGAACCTTATCCAGGAGTACTATTCTCTTGCTGATAAATACCGTAATAAGACTTATGATGTTATAGAAAAGATCAGACCCCTTCACGAACCCCGGTATCAGCTGAGTCTTGAGATCATTTTTAATCTCTATTTAATGGTATTTGAAAGAATAGATGTCGGGAAAGGGAATTTTAAAACTACAGAACTCAATCCAACACCTGAAGAAATCAGGCAGAGAGTATACGATACAATTATGAATTTCACATCTGAATGATTTTTAAGGCACCGATTGCAACCGAGGCCTGCTTTAGCGGGCCGA
>CAZKMH010000085.1:0-11311 GCA_964553395.1 uncultured Rikenellaceae bacterium
GCCGTTGCGTCATTGTAAAATCCCCAGTTTAGAAATTCTCTCATACACCTTTTCAGGAGTAAGCCGGAGCATGCATGCAAAATCATTCCGGGTTTTGCCTTTACCATAAACAGAGCAAGGCCGGCATGTCAGCTCATCAACAGGGATTCTGATTGAATAATCATCAGGTTGATCCCAGGCTCCGAAACCTGCCAGGGGATCGGTGCATCCCCAGATCGAGATCACCTTAATGCCAACCAGGGCAGCCAGATGCATATTTGCTGAATCCATGGTTATCATTAAATCGAGTTTGCTCATCAGCGCCAGTTCCTCACTGAGGGTATGCTGGCCGGCAACTACTTCTGAACCGGGTACCCTGTTTGCTAAAGCCTGTAGTTTTTCAATATCCTCTCCGCCACCAAAGAGCCAAAACTTCGTTTCTGTCTTCCGGGATATCATCTCCAGCAGCCTGATAAGATAATCCTCCGGCCATATTTTAAGTGGATGTTTTGCACATGGTGCAATGCCTGCATTCATAATCCCCGACAGAACGGAGATCTTCTGTAAGGCTTCGGGTGAAGGTTGAATAAAATGGCCCTCAATTGGTTTTGCCGGGAATCCGGCTTTTGTGAACACATCAAAATATCTCTCAACAGCATGTTTCAGCTGAATCTTGTTTTTCCCGGTTATCAGTGCTTTTTTCTCAGCCCGTCCCTTGTCAATTACAGAAACATGCACACCGGATATCCGGAAAAGCCACCTCAGAATTTTCGACCTTATAACATCGTGCAGATCAATTACATTATTAAACTCATCTGTTTTCTTAAGGTCGCTGTAAAGCTGAAAAATGCCCGTAATTCCATTGTGCCGCTTTTTAAAATCTGCAGGAAAGATCCGCAGTCCCTCTATACCCTGAAAAAGCGGTATAAAAGCAGGACGAGTCAGAAGGGTGATTGTAATCTCCGGGTATTGTTCTACTATTGACGCAATAACAGGTATCGTCAGAGCCACATCACCCATGGAGGAAGTACGGATAACAAGGAGGTGCATTTCAGTACTTTTCATAAGATTTTTCCTCGATCAGATCTGACGATGTTCTGATGTTTATTTCCCTTTTTATATCAGCCCGTTTATCGTTCCTGATATACACCATCCGCGCAGTCGAAATGAACTTCTCTCCAAAATCCTTTTTCCTTTCAAGGTCACGGATAAGATCCTCTATATCCCATAGTTCGCAATTGACATCATATAGAGCCTTATATAGCGGATCGGCAGTACTCATGATTGATGAAGCCAACAATACAAGATCGTCATACTCCTTCCTGAGGTTTCTCAGCTTCTCATCATCGCTGATCCGTTCAATCTTTATCTGAAGGATGGTCAGCCTGTCGATGATTTCGCCATTGGAAACTTCGATCTTCATTTAGTAATTTTTCTCAAAATTAGCAATTTTTTGCCGTTGTACCTTTGTGCCTTTAAGCCATTGCACCGTTACTAATACGGATCCACATCAATAGCTATCTTCAACGCTCCGGCGCCTTTCTCTTTTTCCAATGTAGTAATTGCCTCCCGGATCATCTCCCTCGCTTTGGCCAGTGGCTTTTGCTTTTCAATTTTTATAATGATGGTTTTGATGTACCAGAGTTGAATTTGTGAAATGACCGGAAACTCGGGACCAAGAATCCTGCTGCCAAAAAAGCTTCTCAGCTCATTGGCGAGCCTGTCTGCATAGCCGTTGAGCAATTCCCGGTCCTTGTGTTTCAGGTTTATCCTTATCATTCTGCAGAAGGGGGGATAGTTGAAAATCATCCTCTCATCTGCCTGCATCCTGTACATGCCCGGATAGTCGTGCCTCAATACCAGTCTTATTATTTTATTTTGAGGATCAGAGGTCTGTATAATAACTTTCCCCTGTTTTTGTCTGCGTCCCGCCCTGCCGCTGACCTGTTCCATCAGCTGGAAGCTCCTTTCATGAGCCCTGAAGTCCGGAAAATTCAGAAGGTTGTCTGCATTCAATATACCTACAACCGTAAGATTCTCAAAATCAAGTCCTTTGGAAATCATCTGGGTTCCTATCAGAATATCAATCCGGCGTTCCTCAAATGCCCTGATGATCCTGTTAAAAGAGTTTTTGCTTTTTGTCGTGTCCTGGTCGAGGCGTTCAACACGGACACCGGGGAACACGATCTTTATTTCGTCCTCAACCTTTTCAGTGCCAAATCCCCGTGTTGCAAGTCCGGGTGATCCGCAGTTCCCGCATTTTGACGGTACACCTGTCTTATATCCGCAGTAATGACAAACCATGCTGCCAATCCCTTTATGGTAGGTCATGTTAACAGCACATTGCTTACAGACCGGTATCCAGCCACACTCCGGACACTCAATATAAGGAGAGAATCCCCTCCTGTTCCGGAACAGTACGATCTGTTCATCTTTAGCCAGCGCTTCATCGATTGCGTTCAGCAATTCAGGGGTAAAATGTGATACCATCAGCTTCTTCCGGTAAGCTTCCCTGGTATTTGCCAGGATGATACCCGGTAATTTAACTGCCCCGAATCTCTCTTTCAGCTCAGCAAGCCCGTATTTGCCGCTCTTTGCGTTGTTGTAACTTTCTATTGACGGAGAGGCCGATCCCATTACAGTTTTTGCCTTATGAAACCCTGCCAGCATTACTGCCGAATCGCGTGCATGGTACCTTGGCGCAGGATCATGCTGTTTATATGAACCATCGTGCTCTTCATCGATAATTACAAGTCCGAGATCACTGAATGGAAGGAAAACCGATGATCTGACTCCAAGTATCAGCCTGTATCCTTTTGCAGGATCCTTAACTGCAACCTTATTCCATATTTCGGCCCGTTCCTGATCGTTAAACCGGGAATGGTAGATTCCTGTTACGGATCCGAAATGTTTTTGCAACCTGATGATTATCTGTGCTGTAAGAGCTATTTCCGGCAGCATATACAGGACCTGTTTACCCTGTTTCAGCTGTTCCTCGATAAGGTGAATATAAATTTCCGTTTTACCGCTCGATGTTACTCCATAAAGAAGTACAATATCTTTTTCCCTGAAGCAGGATTGTATTGATCCAAGAGCTACTGCCTGACTGTCGCTTAGTTTATTCAGGGGTTCGGTTTTTTGCCTTGAATCTTTTAATCTTCCCACTTCAATTGAAACCGAAGCTAGAATTCCCTTCTTTATAAGCGCTTCAATATTCCCCGGGGAAGAGTCTGATTTTTTTAACAATAATGACTTCCTGACCGGTTTTATATCTGATCCCGACCCATATTCAGACAGGTGAAGATATGTAGTCAGGGCTTCGAATTGCTTTGGTGCTTTACGGAGCTTATCAAGAAATTCATTCAGGTCATTATCGGAGAATCTCTCTGCCAGTTCAATGAAAGTTTCCTCCTTAGGCCTGAATTTTTCCTTAACCGGTGCCGACGTCTCTCCCTCAGGGCACAAAACAGAAGGGACGGCAGCTTTCATCACTTCTCCTTCAGAACACATGTAATAATATGATATCCAGTTCCATAAAGCCAGCTGTTTATCATTAATCAGCGGCACGTTATCAGTAATGTCGGTGATCAGTCTGATGTTTTCAATATCCGGAGGCACATCGTGTATCCTTACTATTATTCCGGAATAGAGCTTTCGGTTCCCGAGCTGGACAAGACATTTGACACCCGGTTTTGCAGTATCCTTCAGGTGCCCAGGTATCCTGTATGTCAATCTGCCTTTGATTGCCAGCGGCAGAATAATATCGGCAAAGGTGTCGGGCATGGAATGCGGAATTCTATGCCATAAAGGTAGACATTCTCGTCAGCAGTTGACGTATTCATCTCTTTCTTCACGGGTAACGTCGTCTTTCAGAAGCAACCTGGAAAATCCCACAACACTGTTAAGCGGAGTCCGTATTTCGTGTGAAATATTTATTCATCTGTTTTTGAATAAAAAGTACTAAATTGCGACCAGCTAATCAACCGATAATTTCCGGGATAATGGATAAATACAAGACATCTGCGGGGGAAAGGAAATACACTAACGGGGAGATAACTGTCTATTGGAAACCGGCTGCATGCATACATGCAACATATTGTTTCCGTGAGCTGATCGAAGTATTTGATCCGGGCAGAAGACCGTGGGTTGATATGAAAGGAGCTCCGACCGACATGATCATAAAGGTGGTAAATATGTGTCCGACCGAAGCTCTTTCATGGAAATGGAATGATGAAACTAAAAATCAGGGTATCGGTCCTGAACAGACAAATCACATAATATTCAGAAGGCCGGAACTTATTGAGGATGAGGCGAACAGAGAATTTGAGGCACCGGTTACAGTTAAGATCATGACGGACGGACCGATAGTTATAAAAGGTACTTTCGAGCTTATTTATAAAGGTAATAAGAAAGTTATAACCGACAGTCTTATTTCAATATGCAGGTGCGGGGCAAGTGATATTCAGCCGTACTGTGATGGCCAGCACAGAAAAATTGGCTTTACCGGATAAATTTTCATGCGATGGAAGAGAATAAGGAAGTTGAATCGAAAGTTAAGGTAGAAATTGATGAAACGGGACCTGTTAAAATCACGGGAAACTTTATACTGAAGGATTTGCAGAGAGGGACAGAAACCAAACCCGGAGAGGTTCTTCTGTGCGCCTGCGGTAAAACTTCCAGACAGCCTTTCTGCGACAATTCGCATGAGAAGAAATCCTAGCTGGTCTTCAGGAGTGAACTGACTTTTTCGGCAGCTTCTCTCAGGGATGTAGCAGACATAACTGCAAGTCCCGATTCATCAATTATCTTTCTGGCTTCTTCGGCATTTGTCCCCTGAAGTCTGACAATAACCGGCACCTTTATCTCCCCGACTGATTTATAGGCTTCCACAACTCCGTTTGCCACCCTGTCGCATCTGACAATACCACCGAAAATATTTATCAGAATTACCTTTACGGCAGGATCTTTAAGAATGATCCTGAAGCCTGCTTCTACAGTCTTTACATTGGCGCCGCCACCCACGTCAAGGAAATTTGCAGGTGATCCTCCCGATAGTTTTATGATATCCATTGTGGCCATGGCAAGGCCCGCTCCATTGACCATACAGCCTACATTTCCGTCGAGTTTTACAAAGTTCAGGTTATAACTGCCTGCTTCAACTTCGACGGGATCCTCCTCACTTATGTCTCTCATATGAGCAAGTTCAGGATGACGGAAAAGGGCATTGTCGTCAAGTACCACTTTACAATCGACAGCCAGAATCCTGTCGTCGCTTGTCTTCAGCACCGGATTGATCTCAAGGAGTTGGGCATCACAGCCTGAAAAAGTTTCATATATTCCACCGAGGAACTTTATCATGTTTTTAAATGCAACGCCCGACAATCCGAGGTTAAAGGCAATATTTCTGCATTGAAATGGCTGAAGTCCGGTACCCGGAGTAATCTCCTCGGTAAAAATCCTTTCGGGTGTCTTTGCTGCCACCTCTTCAATTGCCATACCCCCATCGGGTGAATACATCACTATATACCTGCCCCTATTTCTGTTAAGGAGTATACTGACATAAAATTCACTGATCTCTGACTTGCCTTTATAATATACGTCCTGCGCAACAAGAACTTTTCTTACCAGCTTGCCCTCAGCCCCGGTCTGTGGTGTAACCAGCTTCATTCCGATCATCTCCGAGGCAATAATGCCTGCTTCCTCAACTGATTTTGCGAGTTTCACCCCGCCTCCCTTTCCCCGGCCTCCGGCATGTATCTGAGCTTTGATTACAAAATATTCCGAGCCGAATTTTTCACGCAGCTGCCCTGCTGCCATTACAGCCTGTTCGGGTGTTTCAGCTACAAAACCTTCCTGAATATCTACCTCATACGACCGCAGCAGTGATTTTCCCTGAAATTCGTGAATATTCATTTTGATACAATTTTAACCGGATACAAACCTCAAACTCATAGAATTAACTGTTTATAAATATAAAACAATAAAAAGATATTTTAGTTAATTTCGCTCAAAAAAGAATGAGGAAGCTTCAGAACCGTGAGCTGGGAAGAAAGAGCGTTGAGCAATTCCGCAAATCAGAAAAATCACCTTTTGTTATAGTCCTTGATAATGTAAGGAGCCAGAGCAATGTCGGGTCCGTTTTCAGGAGTGCCGATGCTTTCCTTACTGAAAGCATTTACCTGTGCGGAATCACTGCCACGCCACCTCACCCTGATATCAGGAAGACAGCCCTGGGCGCAACAGAATCGGTCTTGTGGAAATACTTTAAAAAGACATCCGAAGCGATCAATGAGCTCAGATCACAGGGGTACAGGATAGTCGGAATTGAACAGGCAGAAGGGGCAACAGACCTCAGAAATTTTAAAGTGAATAAGAATGCCAGATATGCCCTGGTCTTCGGTCATGAAGTTAATGGTGTGGATCAGGAGGTACTAAATGATTGTGACTTTGTAATTGAGATTCCCCAGTTCGGGACCAAGCATTCATTTAATATAGCGGTGAGTGTAGGGATTGTGTTGTGGGAGCTGAACAGACCAAAAAAATAGGGGCGTTAGATGCAACGCCCCTTCAAATTCGATGTTATATTCTTTTACTGAACGACCGTTTTAAATGTATCGTCGTTCCAGAATTTAGCAAGTTCAAGGTCAGTCTTTGCATAAGCCTTCCAGTCAGCATTTGCTGCGACAGCTTCACGCAGTCCTGCAAGCATATAATTTCTGTCATCGAGACGGGCACCTACAACTGCTTTGAGGTAGCTGGATACGCCGTTCTTGCTGGGTTCCATGCTGTCAAGAATTGCTTTAGCTCTGTTGGCATCACCTTTAAGAAGCTGAGCAAGAGCATTGTTAAAACTTGGTTCAGTTCCAAAGTAATTAACTGCCCTGTCATATTCGCCGTTTGTCATTGAGATAGCACCAAGGCCCCATTTGGATTCATTTGATGCAGCTGTCATCGAATTGAAATACTCCTCGGCTTTGGTAAGATCGCCTTTAACAAGTGCTGTATAGCCCAGGTTACTTTTGACCACGTCATTATTGTCAATAGCTTTTGCACGTTCGAATGCTGTAATAGCTTCATCAGTTCTTCCCAGAACCATAAGGGTATATCCAAGGTTGTTCCATGCTCTGAATTCTTTCGGATTAGCCTCGGCAGCAGCCTGGTAGAATTTAAGCTGGTCATTGGCTTCTTTGGTAAGAGTAGCTGCATACAGCATCTCTTCAAGACTGAGAACTCTGGGATTTGACATAGCCTGTGCAAGGATCTGCTCATCGCTGCGACCTACTTTGTCAACGGTGACAAGCATTTGTGATCTTCTTAGTTTTGGAAGGACCTCGGTTTTCAGATCTTCATAAGCTTCTGCCATGTTCTTGATCTCTTTTTCGCGTACGTCAGGATCGGCATACATAGAGAGAACACGGAGGATAAGTTCCTTGTCCGCGATTGATGATTTTTCCACTTCAGCTTTAAAACCTTCCCAGTCTTCAGCGGTGGTTCTTGCGTCGAAAAATCCGTAAGTTTTGGCAGCTTCAATTTTCTCAAATTCCTTCTTAATTAATTTATCAGCAGCACTGCCCCGGTTACCTGAGAGTTTCTGGTTCAATGACTGAGGTCCGTCGGGTGAAGCATACGAGCTTATTGTCGTTGTTTTGAACTTACGGCTTGGATCTGTTGTAACTGCTTTGATATAGTCTTTGAGAGCAATAATATCTCCGGCTTTCAGCTCACTGCTGCGGATATCGGCCCGGTTAATAACATAATGAATATCAGCGGCCTGCATTTCAGGGAGAATTCTTACAAATTTATCACCTGACATTACGGGTCTTCCTTCTTTCTGAACCAGTGTTGATGTAGCAATAACACCATCAGCCAGTTTAACAGGATCAAAATCGAGACTCTTAGTACCTCTTGTAGCCCTGACTCTTAACATCAGTTCTGAAACCTTCATGGCATCCTTATAAGGAACAGAGGCGGTATAGGTAAAATTGCCTCCGCTATATGTAATTACCTGGTTATTAGCCTGAACGCTCTCACCCTGAAGAACCTGAACTTTTTCAAATGGTGTTTCACCACCGGAATAAGTAAGTACAGGTGTTGCTGTAAGTGTTGTTTTCTTGTCGAAATACTTTTCAGGGTATACACCTTTAATTGTAACATTAACAAGGCCTGCATGGGTTTCCAGAACTTTCGGGGTAACCTCATACTCAATTGAGCCTGCGTTCTTCTTCATCTTATTCAGACCGCTGCAACCTGTCATTACGGCCGCGGCCAGGATAAGGATAAAATAGCTTTTGATTTTTTTCATGGTAAAACTAATTATTTGTTTGTGACTGTTAATTTTGTCAATTGTTGAACAAGATACAAATTTTACTGCAAATTTATAAAAATAATATTACTCAATTAATGATTAATCATACTTTTTTAATTTGTAGTTACATAGGCAATTAATCACCTGATAAATAAATATCCCCATCATTTCTGCTATCTATCTTAATAACAAAACTCAAGAAATTGTTTCCGGACATATTTATTGAAAACATCTGTTGATATGTAAGGTAAAGTCCTTTTTGTATTTCTTATCATTTCCAATATAATATACATAAAAGGCAAAAGTGAATATTTTTAAATAAATAAATGTTACATAATTTTGAAAATAAGTTACACTATTCACACATTTGATATCTGACATGACCGGAAAATTTCTGGTAACATGCATCTAAACCTGTACGTAGATTAAATAATTACAAAATCAACTTATTCAATCCAACCGGATAATCGTTAAAAAAAACGGTTTCGATTATTTTCGAATAATGGCTTTCATTGGAAACAAAATCGATCTCGTTTATATCAATAACAAGGTACCTGTTTCCGGAATTTTGTCTGAAGAAAGCAAAATAACTGTCCTGAATTCTCTGAAGATATTCCACTGTTATCGATTTTTCGTAATTGCGTCCTCTTTTTTCGATATTCCTGAGCAATTTTTCAGGGCTAAGATGAAGATATACAATTATATCAGGTTTTGGAAGTGTACCATAAATTATATAAAAGATCTGCCGGTACAGGTTATACTCATCTCCGTTAAGGGTTGAGGCTGCAAAAACAAGGGATTTAGTAAAGTAATAATCGGCAACCGTGAATGTACTGAACAGATCCTGAGGTTCCAGTTCCTCTTTAAGCTGCTTGTATCTGCTGGCAAGGAATGAGAGCTCCAGCGGGAAAGAGTATTTATCAGGATCGCTATAAAACTTCGGGAGAAAAGGATTATCGGCAAAATGTTCAAGTATCAGGCGGGCATTATACTGTTCTGCAATCTTTCCTGCAAGAGTGGTTTTGCCTGCACCTATGTTTCCCTCAATTACAACATAATTGTATTTGATCTTTATTCCTGTCATTGCTTCAGCATCAACATATCAAAAATATAAATTGACAGGCAATATAACAAACATTGCAGGGGCATTGCATGCAACGCTCCTGCAATGTTTAAAATGTTTATTATTTCTGATCTTCGTTCGGCCGGTTCTCGTTCGGCCTGTTCTCACGGGGCCGGTTCTCATTCTCCTGTTTAGGCGGACGTGGAAGCAGTACTTTCCTTGAGAGTTTCAGTTTCCCGGTTTTCGGATCGATATCAATAAGTTTCACTTCAATCTCATCTCCTTCTTTCAGGACTTCATCGACAGTTTTTATTTTTTTCCAGTCGATCTCCGATATGTGAAGCAGACCGTCCTTATTCGGGAGTATCTCGACAAATGCGCCGAACTGAACTATTGTTTTTACTTTTCCCTTATAAACCTGGCCGACCTCAGGTACTGTGACAATCTTCTTTATCCAATCCACAGCTGCCGTAATAACCTCTTTATTCTCTCCAAATACATTAACATCTCCGCGACCGTCGACCTCCTCTACAATTATTGTAGCGCCTGTCACCCGCTGGATTTCCTGAATTACCTTCCCGCCGGGGCCAATAAGTGCACCGATCATATCTTTAGGTATCGACAGCATTTCAATTCTCGGGGCATGAGGTTTAAGTTCAGAACGCGGTTCTGAAATTACGTCATTCATAATATCCAGTATATGCATCCTTCCGGCTTTTGCCTGTTCGAGAGCTTTGGACAGGATTTCAAAGGAGAGTCCTTCGACCTTGATATCCATCTGTGTTGCAGTTATTCCGTCACGTGTGCCGGTTACCTTGAAATCCATGTCGCCAAGGTGATCCTCATCGCCCAGGATGTCGGACAGGATTGCATATTTATCTGTATCCTTGTCAGTTATGAGTCCCATTGCAATACCCGAAACAGGTTTCCGCAGTTTGATACCCGCATCCATAAGGGCAAGTGTACCTGCACAAACCGTTGCCATTGACGAGGATCCGTTCGATTCCAGAATATCCGATACAATTCTGATAGCATATGGGTTCTCCTCATCGGGAGGCATCATATTCTTAAGCGCCCTGTGGGCAAGGTTTCCGTGACCAATTTCCCTGCGGCTTACTCCCCGTGCAGGTTTTGCTTCACCTGTTGAGAATGGTGGAAAATTATAATGGAGTGTAAATTTCTCAGTGCCCTGGTTCAGTACATCATCAATAATTTTCTCATCCAGCTTAGTCCCGAGTGTAACAGTTGTCAGTGATTGTGTTTCACCCCTGGTAAATAGAGCAGATCCATGGGTTGCCGGTAACGGATCTATTTCACAAACTATTTGCCGGATCTCATCTGGTTTTCTTCCGTCAAGCCGTGTCTGCTCATCAAGGACCAGTCTCCTGGCAGCTTCTTTAATGACCTCATGGTAGTATTTTTTCACCAGAGCTGCGTCTATTTCATCTTCTTCGGTATACTGCGAGAGGAATTCAGTAACTATAGCCTCGTTTGCTTCCTCACGTGTGTGCTTGTTTGCAGTTGAAGATTTTGCAGCCTGATAGCATTTGGCATAAGTCTCATCCCGGACTTTCTTTCTCAGCTCCTCATCCTTAACCTCGTGGTCGTACTCACGTTTTACTGTGCTACCTGCTTCCTCAGCAAATTCCATCTGCGCCTTACAGTGAGTTTTGATGGCTTCATGTGCAATCTTAAGAGCCTCCAGCATATCTGATTCCGAAACCTCTTTCATTTCACCTTCAACCATAAGTATATTATCGTAAGTTGCACCAACCATCAGATCGAGATCGGCATCATTCATCTGTGTGGCCGTGGGATTAACAACAAATTTGTTGTTTACCCTTGCGACCCTCACTTCCGACATTGGCCCTTTAAAAGGAACATCCGAAACAGCAAGAGCAGCAGATGCTGCAAGACCTGCAAGAGAATCCGGAATGATATCCATATCTGCCGAAATGAGATTT
>CAZKMH010000086.1:0-11305 GCA_964553395.1 uncultured Rikenellaceae bacterium
AATATGTTCCGGCAATCATCAATGATCCGCCCATAAGAGATGTATCCTTGAGCAGTGTTATAAGTGTAATGGTAGTATCAACTCCATGGATAAGGTGCGGAATGTGAATTGTGATTATAAAAACAAACAGCAGTATCGCCAGCATGAGGGTTGACAGTCTCACCAGTTTTTTTGTTATTATACTGATGCTCGCGGCGATCAGCAGAACGCCGGTCAGTATCATAACAAATGCAGTTCTGGGAATAAAAGAAGTAAGCGTCCCCAGGTAGTAATCCATCATTATAAAATGATTGATACCTAATGCTGCAAATGGAAGTGCAAACAGGATTCTTCCGATTATTGATACTTTATTCATGATTGAAATTCCTGCAAAATTCAACTTTCAAAATGATGTTCACCTGCTTTCCCGGTTGTAAAGCGAATGTATTCTTATCTGTCATTCTTATAACAAATTAACAGCTTGATTGTTGCAATAAAATCAAAAGATATTGAACAAAACTTTAACCATGTTGTTACTAGCATAAAATTAATATAAATAATGGAACGCAGAATTTTTATAAGAAATCTCGGGCTTGGAGTTGCTGCAGCGGTTGTCTCAGGTAAATCCATTGCAAGGGATATAACCAATTCAAAGAATTTACAAATGGAAAAATTTAACACACACGAATTCCCGGCTCTGCCATATGCATTCGATGCACTTGAGCCGTACATTGATGCCAGAACGATGGAGATTCATTATGATAAGCATCACCGGGCATATTTCAATAACTTCACGAATGCCGTCAAGGGCACACCTCTTGAAAGCAGAACGATCGGAGAAATTTTTGCAAAAGTTTCCGAAGCCGGTGATGCTGTCCGGAATAATGGCGGAGGATTTTACAACCATGTCTTTTTCTGGAATATCCTGTCGGCCAAATCAGCAGGAGCCTCACAGGAACTACTGGCAGCGCTGACAAAAACCTTCGGGTCATTTGATAAATTCAAGGAAGTATTCAGCAATTCTGCCATTACCAGGTTCGGAAGCGGCTGGGCATGGCTTTATCTTACTGCCGATAAGAAGCTGGCAGTGGGAAGCACTCCGAATCAGGACAATCCGCTTATGGATGTTTCTCCGGTAAAAGGAACTCCCCTGCTTGCCGTTGACGTATGGGAACATGCATATTACCTGAAGTACCAGAATAAAAGAGCTGATTATGTTGCAGCATTCTGGAATGTTGTGAACTGGGATGAGGTGAATAAAAAGTATAAGGAGGGGCTGAAATAATCAGATTTTTGGTAAATGTAATGCCGGCAACGCATTTATCATTTTATACAATACCTCCACGATTTTCCCGGGAATTCAACAGTGTTCCCCTAAAGTTTTATAAATTTCAGGGAAATTTAACCTGAATTTATGAAAGCCCTGGTTCTTGAAGAATACAACAAACTTGTTTACAGGGAGTGGCCTGATCCTGTGATTGCACCTGATGAGGTACTGGTACAGGTAAAAGCCGTTGGTATATGCGGCAGTGATGTCCATGGATTTGACGGATCTACAGGCCGGCGGATACCCCCTCTGATAATGGGGCACGAAGCTGCCGGAGTTATTACTGAATCCGGCAGGGATGTTAAAATCTGGAAGAAGGGAGACAGGGTCACATTTGATTCAACCATATACCCGCTTGATGACTGGTTCACTCTGAAAGGAATGTACAACCTGAGCGATAACCGCATGGTTCTCGGAGTTTCGCCGAAAGAGTACAGGCGGCACGGCGCATTTGCAGAATTCGTTAACATACCGCAGCATATATTATATCATATACCTGATAATGTTACATTTACACAGGCTGCAATGGTTGAACCCGTAGCCGTTGCCGCGCATGCAGTGGAACTTTCCTCTCCCGGCTGGAATGATAATGTTGCAGTAATCGGGTCAGGGATGATAGGCCTCTTTATCATCCAGGTCCTGCGATCCAAAGGCTGCGGAAAGATCTTTGCTGTCGACACTGACCGGCTGAAACTGAAAATGGCCACACAACTCGGAGCCGATTATACATTCGATCCATCAAAGGAAGATGTAATTTATGAAATATACAACCTTACATCAGGCCGGGGAGCCGATAAAGTGTTTGAGGCTGTGGGTATCGATACCACTGTTACCAAAGCTGTTGCATCAGTCAGGAAAGGAGGATCTGTTACACTTACGGGGAACCTCTCTCCTTCCGTTAATCTGCCGTTACAGTCAGTTGTCACGCGCCAGATAAAACTTCAGGGAAGTTGTGCGATCTGCGGCGAATATCCTGCGGTACTGGATATGATAGCCCGCCGGGAAGTAAATGTGGAAGCAATGCTTTCCGCGGAAGCGCCTCTGTCCGAGGGAGCTGAGTGGTTCACGAAGCTTTATAACAAAGAGCCGGGTCTGATAAAAGTGGTCTTAATTCCCTGATTAAAGACTTGAAAAATGACAGATAAATTAAGGACAGCGGTTATCGGAGTCGGTAAAGTAACTGAACTTCATGCGACTGCACTTTCGCGACTTGGCATGTCGAAATTTACTGCGGTATGCAGCTCGCACAAGGATAAGGCTAAGCTTTTTGCCGGAAAGTATAATATCAGAGGATACACTGATGTAGCTGAAATGGTGACAAGGGAGAAGATTGATGTTGCCATCATCTGTACCCCGCATCCCTTCCACCGTGCTCCGGCTGTTGTAGCGATGGAAGCAGGTGCTGATGTTCTTATCGAAAAACCATTCGCTTCGTCTCTCGGAGATTGTGATGCAATGATTACCGCAGCCGGAAAGTATAAAAAACAAATCGGAGTAATATGCCAGCGCAGGTGGTACAAACCGGTGCAAAGGGTTCGGGAAGCAATTGATCAGGGGAAGATTGGCCGTCCCGTATTCGGCACTGTCAACATTCTCGGATGGCGCGATCAGGCTTACTATAAAAGCGATCCCTGGAGGGGCTCCTGGGAAGGAGAAGGCGGTGGTGTGCTGGTTAATCAGGCACCCCATCAGCTTGATCTGTTGCAATGGTTCATGGGCGAAATCGACGAACTATATGGAGTATGGTCCAACCTGAATCATCCATATATTGAAGTGGAGGATACTGCAAACGCCATCATCAGGTTTAAAAGCGGTGCAATCGGGAATATTATTGTTTCCAACTCACAGAAACCGGGCATCTATGGCAAGGTTCATATCCATGGTGAAAATGGCGCCTCCGCAGGCGTCCAGACAGATGGCGGTGCAATGTTCATCGCCGGGATGTCAAACATTCTTGAGCCTCCGGTAAATGACCTGTGGACAATTCCGGGTGAAGAGCATTTGATTAAGGATTGGGTAAAACAGGATTCTGATTTCTTCCTTTCATTAAAGAATCCGATGGAATATTTTCACGAGAGGCAGATCGAAGATTTCCTGCGGGCAATCATTGAAGGGAGGAAACCCGCAGTTACCGGGGAGGACGGCAGGGTCACCGTTGAAATTTTCACTGCCATATATCGTTCAACCCGCGACAGAAAGCCTGTTAAGTGGCCATTAACTCCGGAAGCCGGAAATGATTTCGATGGCAGACTGGCTTAAGGCAGACCTAAAAGTTAAAATATAATAAAAAATTCAATGCCATTTACAAAAACGGATAATACGCCGTAAATTACACCGGCAAAGCGAATAAAACGTACTTTTGAATTGTCATATTCTACATTATACCATCACCAGTAACCAAACAATATATAAAGCTATGAAAATCATCAACTCTCGCAGTTTCAGGAAGCTTCTCAGCTCCTTTTCTCTTCTGTTTATTTCTGCAGGCATTTTTGCCCAGACAAACTTCTCCGGTACCTGGGGTTTCAACGAATCAAAAAGCAATTTCGGTGAAAGCCAGTTCCGGTTTGCAGCCACGACAATGGTAGTGGCACAGGATGGAAAAATCCTTTCTGTTGAAAGTACGATGCCGGGCCGCGACGGAGGTGAGATGAAGACAAATTCGAAATATAATCTCGACGGATCGGTCAGCGAAAATCCTATGTTCAACACCACAAGGAAATCGACTATCGTGTGGTCAGCCGACAAAACATCCCTCACAATTAATTCGACAATGACTTTCGAAAGAGACGGGCAAAGCAGGGAAATGAAATCATCTGAAACATGGAAGCTTACCGAAGGAGGTAAAGTTCTTATGATCGACAATGTAAGGCCGGGCCGAGACGGAGGTGAGATGAAAACCAGCGTTGCTTACGATAAAAAGTAAGGGCGAATTTAACGGAGCAGATCCCTGGTTAATTGCTCATGAAAAAAAATCAGAACCAGGTATCGATTGGGACCTCACGGTCATGCTGAAATTCGGTGAGCTTGTAAGCCAGTTCAGAATCATTTTCTATTTTATATACCCAGTAACCGGAGACCCCTCCGGGGACATAATAATCCCTTCTCAGGTATAACCGGTCGCCGCTGATGAACTTGCATTTTTTCCCGTAAGCTGAAAACTTGCCATACAGGGTATCGAGTGAGGTTTTTATCCAGATCACATTAAAACCTGAATATGTTTCTGGTCCTGTATGACGGTATTCCAGATACTCACCGACAAATTTCCGGGTTAACAACAGTTCATCCTCTTCCTTCGGTTCTACCGTAGGGTTCAATGTACCGCAGGACGTGATGACTACTCCCCCCACTAATAAAATGAGCTTCGCAATTCTCATACAACCTCACTGATTTTCAGCCGAAATAGTTCTTACTATTAGAACAAAATTAATCAGAAATAGTTGAATTTGCAAGTTTTACAGTAATAAAACGCTTCTTTTTTATACCTTTGAACCCGCTAAAAATCTACCTCATAAGCCCCTTCCGGGAACATAAAACATGGCATTTAAGGATTTCCTGAACCGTCTTAAGCATCATCACAAAAGAAACAAAGAGAAGGGTGTATATGGTTACATGTGGATGACCGGCCTGAAGATCGTTCTGATCTATCTTGTGGTAATGGTTCCTGTTGTTCTGATCGCCAAACACCTGATCGATATCAATGCCGTCTTCAGATTCATTACTGATCATCTCTCCGACTCGGTTGTTTTTATTGTTTTCTTAATCTCGGAGTCATTTCTGGGAATGATCCCCCCCGATCTTTTCGTTATCTGGTCAGCTAAATTCAATTCCCCGTTTCTTTTTCTGACAATTTTTGGAGTCCTTTCTTATATCGGAGGAGCCATTTCGTATCTGATCGGATACTGGCTTTCAAAAAGGAAAAGGATAAAAGCTTATTCAGAACGCGTTCTCGACAAATATATAGGGATGGCAAGAAAATGGGGTGGTGCCTTCATCATTATTGCCGCGCTTTTCCCTTTCTCGCCGTATTCAATGGTAATTATCGCCGTCAGTCTGCTGAAATATCCTTTCAAATATTACCTCATTTTCGGTATTTCACGCATCCTGAGGTTTATAGCCCAGGGTGTCTTATACCTGGGTATGCTGAATCTGGATTCACTGGTAGGTTAGGAACCCGCTGCACTGACAGGTTCCGGTGTCGGATTAAACTCTCCTTCCCAGCGGGCGATCACGGCCGTTGCCAGACAGTTTCCGAGCACATTTACAGAGGTGCGTGCCATATCCATTAATTCGTCAATTCCAAGGATTATATAGATCGGCCACGTTGGAAGACCGAAGCTGGCAGCCGTTCCGAGCAGGATAACCATAGATGCCCTCGGTACCCCGGCAACACCCTTGCTTGTAAGCATAAGAGTAAATACTATCAGGAGCTGCTTATCAAAAGGAAGATGAATCCCGCTTATCTGCGCAACAAAAATAGTGGCCAGTGAAAGGTAGAGGGTTGTGCCGTCGAGGTTGAAACTGTAACCTGTCGGCATAACAAAAGCAACAATTTTACGCGGGACACCGAATTCCTCCATTCGCTCCATTGCAATCGGGAGCGCCGATTCAGAGCTGGTTGTCGCAAATGCAATTGTAACAGGTTCAGCGACTTTATTCAGGAACCTGCGCACCGGGATCCTGAACAGAAGTGCGACCGGCAGCAAAACCAAAAGCAGGAACAGTATCAGTGAAACATAGAGAGTGGCCAGCAATTTGAACAGATTGACAAGTATGTCGAGACCCATATGACCAATGCTGTAAGCAATTGCAGCAAAAACTGCAAAGGGTGCAAAGTACATTATAAGCTGCGTGAACTTGAACATTGTCTCGGCCAGGGCTTCCGTAAATCTGACCATCGGGCTTTTGTACTTGTCTTTTAACATTGCTACAGCGATCCCGAAAATGATGCTGAATATAACTATCTGTAAAACCTGTCCTTCATAGATTGACTTAGCAATATTCTCAGGGAATATATGAAGGATCATATCACTTCCTGTTACCGGCGGCACTGCAGGAATTTCAGCCTGATTGACTACATCGGGCACATCTACCCCGATACCTGCCTTACTGACATTGATCGCAAAAAGACCTATAAAGAGGGCAACTGTTGAAACGATTTCGAAGTATACAAGAGATTTCCAACCCATTCGACCTACCTGCTTCAGATTTGAGTGTCCTGCTATCCCCACAACCAGGGTAGCAAAGAGCAGCGGAGCAATGATCGTTTTTATAAGACGGAGGAATATTTTGCTCACAATCTGCATTTTAACAGCGACCTGTGGCAGATCATAGCCGAATTCGGCACCAACTATCATGCTAATAAGGATCCAGGTCGTCAGGGATTTCTTGTAAACCGCATAACCCACTATTCCGATAATTGCGATCCACCTGAAAATCATTAGAATGGTTTTCCCTATATTTACTATGTTGTAATGATTTATTATGGTCAGCAACGAAACAACAAAAAGGGCTGAGAGTAAAAAAATCATATAACTCCGGGGAATCTTGTTGTTTTTCCCCTTTTTCCCTGAAGGTTCAGGGTTCGGTTGTATTTCAGGCATAAAAAGATCTTAAAAGTATTGCAAACATAATCAATGAACTGATACGCTGAAATACAAATCTCCGGTTAAATGATTAAAAAATGAACCGCAATGGTTAATGGATGTACCCGGGATGTCTATCTTCCTTCCCTGATAACCTGGATAAGATTTTCGCCAACAAGCTTGAACTTTGATGATTCCTCGGGAGGCACAACATAAATTGATGTACCCGGTTCGAGCCCTTGTCTTACGACTACATTTTTCTCATTCAGGTCCCCGAGCACTACAATTTGCCTGGTTTTATTCTTTTTAATAACATATGGAATGCTGTCTGATCCGGTATTAACGCATTCTGCCGGTATATAGATGGCATCATCAATGGTTTTGATGATTATCCTGTTCCATGTTGTCATTGCCGGTCTGAGCGAATTGTCAGAACCATCAATCTTCGCCAGCACTTCAAACATTTTTGCATCTGAATTTGGAAGAACCTCACCAATATTTGCAACACCGGTAACAGTCCCGGTGAAAGTCTTACCAGGCAATGCATCTACTGTAATACTAACTTTCTGTCCGGTTTTAACCCTGTTTACTTCTATCTCGCTCACATAAGTTTTGGAAATCATGGAAGATAGATCTGGAATCGATGCAATAACCCGATCAAAAGGATTTACCGTTGAACCGGTTTTTCTTTTGGTTCCATTCCACTCTTTTTTATAAATAACAATCCCATCGGAAGGTGCAGTTATAGTAAACTTTGTAAGAAATTCCTGAAGTGCAGCGATAAGTTCTTTTCCCTCATTATAGTGTTGTTGCTGGTGCCTGATATCTTTGAGAGTCTGAGCCTGTCTCAGAGCATATCCCATTTTTTGCTGTTCGAGTTCCCTCTGTGCTTTATTCAGGTTTATTTCAGCCTGACGGATTGTTGCGGGAGGTTCATATTTCGATTCGGCAAGAGTGATTTCGGCCTGCTCCACCACAAACTTCTGGTTTCTGATCTCATCACGCAAGTCAGTGAGTATAACGGCAGTATCCAGAATTTTCATCTCCAGGTTTGCCTCCAGTGTAGTAAGGTTTTGCAGTTCATCCTTCAGGGTATTGTCATAATCGGTTCTGTCAATCTGAGCCACATAATCACCTTTTTTGACTATTGTGCCTTCCGGAACTATATCCTGAATTTTGAAATGCATAGCCCGCATACCTCCATGTCCCCCCTGAGAACCGCCTCTGCCTCCCGGCCCCGGTCCATGATCATCGTTGCCCGGAGAAATCTCCGGGCCCATAATATCAAATGATTTCTCTGCCAGTAATTCCCCGGAATTAGAAACAGTTATCTCAAAAACACCCTCCTTAACCTCAGTAAAGGTGCTTGCATTGTCTTTTGCTGAGGTCACCCTGTTGAAAATAACCAATGCTATTACAATAACAGCAGCAATTATTCCGGTTATAATTAAGGTTCTTTTCATACTCTAATAATTTTAAATGACCAGGATATAACCAATAGACAATTTTAAATGCAATTTATTCCATTTTTTCTTATTAATTTCTATCCTGGTCCGGTTTTAGAGCAGGACATTGCTCCGGAACACCCTGGTCAATCCGGTTTGCATATTTAAAATGATAAATTCTCAGACCCTGTAAATGTCCCCACATGGGGAGAATCTGAACAAAAGATTATCTTTAAGAATTTAATTCGCCTGAACATGTTCAAATCCTTTTTAACCTGGCTGGCAATTATGATTGTTGTATTACCGGGATGTACCGGTACGGAATCAGTGTTAGCTGTTGATAGTTTGCAATGCGAAAACCTGAACGAACCCCTGGGTATCGGAACAGATATACCCCGGTTAAGCTGGAAGATCAGATCCCGGGAAAACGGAACACTTCAGAAAGCTTACCAGATATTGGCTGCAGGCAATGAGGATCTGCTGAATGAAGAAAAAGCGGATTTGTGGAATTCGGGCAGAAGGGAGTCTGCGGAAAGCGTCCTTGTGCCCTGGCAGGGAAAAGCACTTACATCCCGGTCAGTTTGTTACTGGAAAATCAGGATATGGGATGAAAACAACAGAATGTCGGAGTGGAGTGATGTCGCATTTTTCAGCATCGGATTGCTGGCTCATTCTGACTGGAAGGCAAAATACATTGGTTTTCCCATAAATTCCGGATACACAATAAGTCCACAGTTACGCCGAACTTTCAACCTGCAGGAAACAGGTGATAATTTCTTTCTTCATGTCAATTCCCTGGGCTATCATGAAGTGTATGTCAATGGGAATAAAGCCGGCAAAAATGTGCTCACGCCTGCTGTTTCACAATTCAATAAAAGGTCGCTGGTTATAACATACGATCTGACGTCACTTGTCAGGAAAGGCATGAATGACCTGGTGATCTGGATAGCCCAGGGCTGGTACAGTAAGGGATTACCCGGAGTTGTTGATGGAGGTCCGTTTGTAAAGGCTCAGGCTGAAATGCTAAAGGAAGGCCGGTGGGAAACCATAATATGTACTGATTCTACCTGGACAGGAAGAAACAGCGGCTATTCCACAATTGGCACCTGGCGACCTCACAAGTTTGGAGGGGAACAGGTGGATGCTTCACTTTTATTACCCGATTTGTCCTCTCTTTCCCTTGATAAAACCAGATGGGATCCTGTTATTACGACCAATATTCCGAATGGCGAGGCTTCTCCGCAACTTACCCAGTCGAACCGCATTTTTGAGACTCTCACTGCAGTATCTGTTAAAGCAATTAGCGACAGCACATGGTTAGTCGATATGGGCAAGACACTTACCGGGTATGCCAGGATCCGTTTTCCCGGACTGCGCCAGGGGCAAAAAATAATTATGGAGTACTGCGATCATCTTGACACAAACGGAAATGCTGTAAACCAGGACCAGCAGGACAGGTATATCGCGGCCGGAAGTAAGGGGGAGCTTTTCTGTAATAAATTTAACTATCATGGATTCCGGTATATAAAAATCTCAGGAGTGGCAAAAGAGCCTGATATAAAAGATATCAACGCTGACCTTATACATACCGGCTACAAGGCAGCTTCCTCTTTCGAATGCTCCGATCCTGAGCTTAATAAGATTCACGACATGATCAATTATACTCTCAGGTGCCTCAGCCTGGGAGGAGATCTGGTCGATTGCCCGCAAATTGAACGGCTGGGGTACGGAGGCGACGGGAATGCTTCAACCGAAACGGCGCAGATCATGTTTGATCTGGCACCATTGTACGCAAACTGGCTGCAGGCATGGGTGGATTGCATCCGTGACGATGGAGGCATGCCCCATACAGCTCCCAATCCATACCGTGCCGGCGGGGGACCTTACTGGTGCGGATTTATAATCACCGCATCCTGGAGAACTTACCAGAATTATGGTGATATCGGGTTTCTCGGGAAATATTATCCTGTTATGCAGAAATGGCTGGAATATGCTGATAAATATTCTCCCGAAGGTCTTCTCAGAAAATGGCCTGATACCGATTACCGGAACTGGTATCTCGGCGACTGGGCAACCCCTGAAGGAGTCGACCAGACAGATCCCCGGTCTGTCGATCTGGTCAACAATTGTTTCATGATAATCTGTTACGAAGCCATGCAGAAAATTGCCGGCATTCTTGGTAAAACCTCCGATGCGGAACAATATAGACTTAAGAAAGTGCATAACAGGGAACTTGTCCACCGGGAATTCTATGATGCAAATAAAAAGAGTTACGCAAGCGGCTCCCAGATAGATATTGTTTACCCTCTGCTGGCAGGTGTCGTTCCTGATTCCCTGACCGGTGAAGTTAAAGCCACTCTTTACGATAATATTGAAAATAAAAATAAGGGACATCTTGCTACCGGATTAGTCGGGATTCCGGTTTTTACGGAGTGGGCAGTCCTGAGCCGTGAGACAGGTTTGATGTATTCGATGCTTAAGAAAAGAGATTACCCCGGTTACCTTTATATGCTTGAGAATGGTGCAACAACTACATGGGAACACTGGGACGGAAGGAGGAGCAGGATACATAACTGTTACAACGGTATCGGTTCGTGGTTCTATCAGGCATTGGGAGGGATAAAGCCTGATTATGATTTCCCCGGGTATAAGCATATGATTATTGACCCGCAAATCCCGGAAGGGATCACCCGGGCTGAAACTTCAAAAGAGACTCCATACGGAACTGTTATCGTCAATTGGGAAATAGTAAACCGGATATTTTCAATGAAGGTTTCAGTACCGGTTGGCAGCACTGCACATGTTGTAATACCGGAAACTGTTCAGAATTATAAAATGAACGGGGAATCATTCAAAAATGAATTATTATACGCGGATATTGAAAGCGGTAATTACAGCTTCGGGTGGAACCGGTAAATCCTTTTACAGATGAGCGAAGAGAGCCACTATAAACTTGTCAGCAAACTGAA
>CAZKMH010000087.1:0-11291 GCA_964553395.1 uncultured Rikenellaceae bacterium
AGTACATGAAAAACAAGGCAGAGAAGGTGGTCGAGGGAATGACTACATGAAAAACAATGCAGAGAAGATGGTTGACTGCACAACGCGTTACAATTATCTCTAAATTGAGTCAGTTTTAAATAAGCTGGAAGACTTAAAATAATTTAGGATAAATCATTTACTAAATATAACTTTGAGAATTAGATATTTATTTAAAAATATGAGAGATACAATTATAATTTTTTTATTTCTCACAAGTATCAATTGTTTTGCTCAGGATAACTCAATTGAGATATGTCAAAGATCTGCAGGTAATGAATTACTGGAGGCAATATTCCTGCCTGATAGTACGATCAATATCAGGATGACAGGGAGTGATAATGCTGATGATAGCGGTACCAGAACCATTACTATATACAGCGGTACGCCGAAAGAGTATTACACTTTCATTTGTGAGCTTGAAGAATTCACAACGGAAAATGATCCGGACCCTCATACCAAAATCGTTGATAAAATATACGGGATTTCAGTCAGCCTTGAAAAATCTCTGGGAGCGGTTATATTAGTGATTTATGACCAGAGCGGCCGTGGTTTTCACCGCTTACCGCTGGCCTGGATACCAAAGTTCAAAGAGAAATTTACTGAATGGGCAAATAGCAAAAATGTACCATTTCAATAAAATTTCAATCAAAACATCGAAACATAGCGCACCTGCTGCAATCAATGCTTAATTAACGCTTTGATACTGCTTTAAATTCTTCAGCAGGATGATCAATCTGGCAAAGATTTTTGGTGGAATCGAAAATGTGCTATATTTGCAAACGTTTATATGGGCGATTAGCTCAGCTGGTTCAGAGCACCTGCCTTACAAGCAGGGGGTCGGGGGTTCGAATCCCTCATCGCCCACCCACACAATATGAGCACTTCCGAACTTCAGTTGGCGAGTGCTTTTTTATTTGTAAAAAAGGTAATTAATTTTACCACCAGGGATACAAAGTGAACCCAAAGGCTGCCTTCCCCAAAACCAGATTAATGCAACTATAAAACATATTAACAAGTCATCCCAATATGTTGAAAACACGCAGAAAATCGTAAGTTACAGGGAATGGAAAATTCATACATTCGCTTTACCAAAATGGACGATCAAGCTTATAGTTCTGTTGCTTTTTGAGAAATCAATAAACATCAGACTTGTATTTATTTGATATATTGGATGTTGCATCTGACAAGAAAAAATTGAACCTGACCCGTATGAGCCGCAAGAGTAGTTTTTCGTTCTCTGACTTCATTTTATCCCCTTTATTCAAATGTTCCCGCCTTCCTGAGTCATCTGAAAATAAATTTATGTCATCGGCTGAATCGGGGAGATCATTTCTGAAAAAATTCGCTCTGCTGCCATTCACAGCGATTGTTCTGAGTTCATCCCTCTTAAGCGGACAAACAACAACATTCACGGCAAATACAACAGGTGACTGGACAACCATTACATGGACCAAAGCAGGTACCTCAACTGCAACATACCCCGGTGAACCGGGATTTGAGGCCGAAATACACCATGTTACGCTAAACGGGGCCGGGATAACAGTCACTCTGAATACGAACATTATTTCAAGTGTCAGAAATGTCACACTTACAGCGGGTACCCTCAATATTTCTTCGAATACTCTTACGATGGCCGGCAACCTGACTGGTGCGGGAACGATCTCATTTACATCAGGTATATTGAATATTGCCGGTAACAATACCATGAACGGTTCTTTCAATTCAGGAACAGGAACCGTAAACTATAATGGTTCTGCCGGTCAGACAATAAAGGGAACAACTTACAATAACCTTATTACATCAGGTTTAGGGACTAAAGTTCTTCAGGGTGCAATTGCAATCAACGGCAATCTTGCAATCACCGGTAATTCAACTCTTCTTACAAACCAGTTCCAGATTACAGGAAATGCTACCGGCACCTTCTCCATGGATCCGGGGACCAACCTTCTTATCGGAAATCCTGCAAATTCAACTAATGTCTCTTTTCCGCTGAACTTTACTTCTTCTAATATTCTGCTCAATTCCAACAGTTCCGTATCCTATCAGGCAAACACTTCACAGACAATCTCTGCCATGCCTGTTTACGGTCACCTGTCAACAGCTTCATCGGGTATAAAAATCCCTGCTGACAATATCACCGTTTCAGGAAACCTGATTATCGGGACAAATACATCACTGGACCTCAGCATCAACAGCTATGATATTAATCTTGGCGGATCCTGGATCAGCTATGGTACTTTTGTCGCAAACCAGGGAAAGGTAATGCTCAATGGAACAACCACACAATCCATCATAAATGCACTGACAGGTGCTGAAACATTCTATGATCTCCAGTTCAATACGGTAGGACCGGTAATCTCCACATGCGATATTACAGTAACAAACAATCTGTCAATTACTAATGGTGTTATCCTGATGCCGGCCAAAACTTTGCTGCTTGGTACAGGTGCATCCAATCCGGGAACCCTTACTCATTCATCAGGATGGATTTATGGAACATTTTCACGGTGGGCAGCTCCGTCACAAAGCGGGACCGATCTTCTTTTCCCGGTAGGCGATAATAATTACGGCAGAAGCATGACCATGAATTTCGATGCCATCATCTCAGCCGGAGTCATAAGGGTGAATTTCACCGGGATGCAGCCTGATCCGGCTGGTTTGCCTCTGACTGAAGACATCTACATTTTTAATTCCCTGTTCCCGGAGGGTTATTGGGCGTTAATAAAGGATGGAACATTTAGTTTTGCAGGTACTTATGACCTTAAAATAGTTCCATCGGGATTTACATCATATGATGTTGACGAAAACACAAGAATCCTGTCACGAATCTCAGTCAATAACTGGTTCCTTGATGGCTCCCATTTTGCAGGTACATCTGCTCTGCTTACGAGGAATGACCTGACACTCTTTGCCGATAACTTTGCTCTTGCTTATACCGAAATCTGTAATTCCGCCATTGTCAATTGCCCCGGGGATGTTGTTGTAAATAATCAACCCGGAATTTGCGGAAACACTGCTTCCTGGATCCCTCCGGCAATAAGTCCGAAGTGTGTTGGGGATACGATCACTGCTAATTATGATCCGGATGATTATTTTGATGTCGGTATCCACCAGGTTATTTACTATCTCAGAAACGGTGCTGCAATCAAAGATTCATGTAAATTCAATGTTATCGTGAACGATAATGAAGCACCGGTGGTGCTTTGCAGAAATATAACCCTCTATTCCAATACAGCCGGTTATGCAACATTAAATGTAAGTGATATTGATAACGGATCGACAGATAATTGTTCCCTGCTGCTCGTACCAAACCGGTCAGACTTTACCTGCGCCGATGCCGGACTAACCGTCCCCGTGCTGCTTACCGGAACAGATCCTGCAGGCAACTCAGCAACTTGTACATCACAGGTTACGGTTCTTGATACTATTCGACCGGTTATCAATACAAAAACATATACTCTTATACTCGGACCGGCTGGAACTGGCACTTTACTTCCATCGGATGTTGATAATGGTACATCTGATAATTGTACTCCGGTTACACTGTCTGTATTTCCTGATACATTCTCATGTTCCGACCTTGGACTTAATATCGTAACTTTCACTGCCCGTGATGCTTATGGAAATACCGCAGTTTCAACAGTTCAGATTACGGTTCAGTCCTCTCTTAATATTAACAGTACAACAATCAGTAGCTGTGATATCGGCGGACAGTTTGCCCTGTACGAGTCAGATATTACCGGTGGTGATGGAAATTACTCTTATCTCTGGGATGGTCTTGACGAATCAGTGGATCCCTTCATAACAATCACCGGGACATTTCCCTTTATTGTATTCTCAAATACAAGCACTGATGAAATGCCATTCTTCAACAACCTCATGCCTGACGGATCTTATACAATACAACTTGTTGTGACTGACGGAAACTCATGCAGGGATACCATGGATATGATAATCAACAGGTCAGATGTAGTATCAGATAATATAACTATCAGAAAATCAACTGCATGTGAAGGTTCAACTGAAATTTATTCTGTAAATTACGATCCTGATGCTACCTATAACTGGGGTGTTGAAAATGGTGCAATACTTACATCCCCGGTCGATTCCAGCAGAGTGGAAGTTCAATGGAACCTGGGTGTGACACAAGGTGTTATAATATCGACAGTTTCAAAAACAGATATAACAGGAACACCCTGCGAATATACAGTTGTTGATACGGTTTCAATTAATCCGTTACCGGCACCTCTCTTTGACAATCCCGTTACCGAGATTTGTTCCGGCTCAATTGTTACATATACCTTAACCCAGCCATTCTCGGATTATACATGGAGTGTTACCGGAGGTTCAATAACAGCGGGAGGCAGCGGAAGCAATTTTGTAACAGTGCTTTGGGGTGCAGGCCCTGCCGGAACTGTCACCGTAAGTGTCGGATCGGCCACCGGATGCTTAAATGCAATATTCATAAATGTAACTGTTTACAACCTGACAGGAATCCTTGCGTCACTACAAAACGTCACATGCAATGGAAATGCCGACGGACAGGTTACAGTTGAAGCAACTGCAGGAACAGGTAAATCTCCGTATCAGTATTCGTTGGATAGCGGACCTTTCCTGTCATCAGGAACATTTACAGGTCTTGCTCCGGGTGATCATAGCGTAACAATCCTGGACGATCTGTCATGCACGTTTAATTTAGACTTTACGATCACACAACCACCTGTTCTTACTGCGACAGTGACTAAAACCGATGTCACCTGTTTTGGTGAAAGTACCGGAAGTATAACTGCAACAGGATTGGGTGGAACAACCCCGATTACCTATAGCCTTGACGGTGGCCCCTATATCTCACCCGGGACTTTCATTAACCTGCCGGCAGGACCTCATATTCTGATTGTCAGGGATGCAAACCTGTGTACATATACTCAGAATATCAGCATCTTACAAACTCCCGTATTGACGGGATCAGCATTAGTCACGGCGGCAATCTCATGCAATGGTGGTATGGCAACTTTAGCACTGACAGGCGGAGGAGGTACACCACCATTATCTTATACATTCAACGGGGTAACCAATGCAACAGGGATCTTCAGCGGATTGCCTGCAGGAACCGGGTATACATGGAGCATTACCGATGCAAACAGTTGCGGACCATTAACAGGAACGCTTGATATCGCGGAACCTTCAATCATCACAGGTTCTGCATCAGTTACCGGTATGATCCTCTGCAATGGCGGGATTGCTACCGTTACACTTACAGGAACAGGAGGTTCAGCCCCGTTGTCATATACATTCAATGGAGTTACGAATTCAACAGGACTCTTCACAGGGATCACTGAAGGAACCGGATATGCATGGAGTATTTCCGATGTCAATAGTTGTACACCTGCAACTGGAACACTCGATGTGACAGAACCTGCGGTAGTAACAGGTTCCGCCTTAATCACATCCCCCGTTTTATGCAATGGAGGCACAGGCACAGTCACAATGACCGGCGGTGGAGGCACACTCCCTTTCACATACACATTCAACGGTGTTACTAATTCAACGGGGATCTTCACCGACAATCCTGCAGGAACTGGTTACCCGTGGAGCATAAATGATGCGGGCAGTTGCGGACCTGCCACAGGGATACTCGATATAACAGAACCACCGGCAATAACCGGATCGGCATCAATTACAACTGGCATTGTATGTAGCGGGGGAACCGCAACCATAACAATAACCGGTAATGGAGGCACCCCTCCATTATCATATACATTCAACGGAGTGACCAATGCAACCGGAATATTCAGTGATATACCTGCTGCGACAGGTTATGCCTGGAGTATTTCCGATGTTAATAATTGCGATCCTCTGACAGGGTCTATTGATGTAACAGAATTACTTGCTCTCCGGGGTGCAATAACATCTCAGACCAATGTTACGATAATCGGAGGCAATGATGGAAGCGTTACTGTTGAAGGCTCAGGAGGAACACCGCCTTATCTCTACCGACTTGATGCCGGTGCATACCAGGTCCCAGGTACTTTTATTACACTTACAGCAGGATCATATGCAGTCACAGTTCAGGATGCGGCTTTCTGTGAAACTGTTGTTCCGGTAATCATTACCGAACCATATTTACCGCTTACGGGAACTACAACCAGGGTGGATGTCCTTTGTTTTGACGAAAATACAGGTAGTATAACAGTTGCCGGGGCCGAAGGTGTTCCTCCTTATCAATACAGCCTTAATGGGGGTGCATTCCAGACTTCGGATACCTTCACCTCACTGGTTGCCGGACCATATGTAATTACAATCACGGATGCAGAATCGAATTTATTCGACATTTTGGATACAATCACGCAACCGGCTGAAGCGCTTTCCGTCACCACAGAAAAAACAAATGTTCTCTGCAATGGTGATAATTCCGGTTCTGCAACTGCGACAGCAGCCGGCGGAACTGCACCATATATCTACTCATGGAATACAACTCCTGTGCAAAGTACTCCAACCGCAACAGGATTAAGCCCGGGTACATACGAGGTCACTGTTACTGATGCAAGCGGATGTAATGTTACCAGCGGCGAGGTAATCATAACTGAACCTCTTCCACTTTCCATCAATGCAATAACATTAGAGGCCGGATGCCCTGATTCACCTGACGGATCTATTACCCTTGAAATATCCGGAGGGACAGCCCCTTACAGCCCGATATGGTCGGATGGAAACACAACACAGAACCGGACAGCTATACTTCCGGGAACCTATGAGGTTGTGGTGACAGATGCAAACGGATGCGCAAGGTCAACCAATGTAGAAGTTGGCTATGCCGGTTCCTATGGTTGTCTGGTCATCCCCCAAATCATAACACCGAACAACGACGGCTACAATGACGAATGGATAATAAAGAATATCGGGATCTATCCGAATGCCGAAGTGCTCGTCTATACGAGATGGGGGAAACTCATATACCGGTCCAAAAATATTTCGGACGATCCATGGGATGGCAGGTCTGACGGCAGGCTCATGCCTACAGATTCATATCATTATATTCTATATCTGAATGACGGATCGGAACCCAAATCAGGAGTAATAAGTGTAATAAGGTAACCCGGCAGAGTATGAAGACAAGAGATATGAAATTTTCGGTTGGTTTTCTGATGCTGTTTGTACTGAGCTTCTTTTTCGGGAGTGTTTGCGCCCAACAGGTTCCCATGTACAGCCAGTATATCATGAACGGGTACCTTGTAAATCCATCATTTGCCGGCCGCGACGGGTATTCGACCGTCACACTGACAACCAGGGAACAGTGGATAGGGTTGAAGCAGAATCCTGCCACATATGCTGCCAGTTTCCAGACACGTCTCCTTAAGAACAGCTATATTGCAAAATCAACATCGGTAAAGAAAAAAGTCGTTAAACCGACTAAAGGCAGCAGGGTAGGGCTCGGAGGGTATGTTTTCAACGATAATAACGGTATTATGAGACGGACCGGCATTCAGGCTATTTATGCATACCATATACCCATGGATCAGGATGCGGGATACCAGAACAGCCTTTCCTTCGGTCTTGCCCTCACGGCATACCAGCTGGCGGTGAATACCGGGGGTCTGATCTATGATACCGATGATCCTCTGCTCAATTCATATGACAGGTCAGTTTTCATCCCCGATTTCAATTTTGGAGCAAGCTACACCACGTCAGGATATTATGTCGGGTTTGCAATGACCAATATTTTCAGGGGATCACTTCTGTTTGCCGATACCAGCAATACTAAAAGGAATGAACTTGGGCACTATTTTCTCACGGGGGGGATCAAATTTCCTCTTGGTACCGACTGGACCCTTGAACCCTCCGCATTCATAAAGTCATCAGATATGGTTTTCAGATCAGTGCAGATGGACCTGACAACGAGAATATATTACAAGGGGGATTACTGGGCTGGTCTCTCCTGGCGGACAAATGACGCGATTATCCTTATGTTGGGTTTGAAGTATGACCGGTTTTATTTTGCCTATGCTGTCGATTTCACCCTGACGGATATCAGAAGTAAAAGCCTTGGGACCCACGAGCTGACTCTGGCAATCAAGTTCGGAGAAAGCGCCAGAAGATACCGCTGGATCAACGCATATTGAGAATTTAGTCTATTCTGAAATATGTCAAATGGGATCGTAATAAAAATTACGGGAGCCTTGTTGCTGCTGTTTTTGTCATTAATTGAAGGATATCCCGCTGATACAACCGGTTATTTCGCAAAGATTATGTTCTATAATGTTGAAAATCTGTTTGATATATATGATGATACTACAAAAGACGATGATGAATTTCTGCCTGGTGGCATCCGGAGATGGACCTATTCCAGATACAGCAGGAAGATCAGTTCACTTTACAAAACAATCTCTGCTGCAGGGGAATGGACTCCTCCTGCAATTGTGGCATTTTGCGAAATAGAAAACAGGAGAGTGCTTGAGGATCTTGTTTACGGGACAAATCTTTCAAAATACAATTACAATATTGTGCATCAGGATTCTCCTGATACGCGTGGTATTGATGTTTGCCTGATTTACCGGAAAGACATTGCAGATATTGTCACCTGCCGTTATATGGTAATAATGGATACCGCTGGTAATCCTGTTGCGACAAGAAGTGTATTATATTCAAAGTTTCTGGTTTCGGGGGATACAATTCATCTTTTTATCAACCACTGGCCATCGAGAAGGGGAGGTGTGCTGACGGGAGAATCAAGGAGAATTCAGATTGCAGGGATGATAAGGGAAATGGCCGATTCAATAGCCAGTTCAGCCGATTCAGATGCAAAGATCATTGTAATGGGCGATTTTAATGCAATTCCCGGGGACCAGGAGATTAATATGATTACAGGTAAATACGATTCAGGTATATCACTGATCAATCTGTCAGAGAGTCTTGCCAGGGGGACCGGAACTTACAGGTACCGGGGCACATGGGAAATGATCGATCAGGTTATAGTCTCCGATGCGGTCCTGAATGATGGATACGGAGTTTATACAAAACCTGAATTGCTTAAACCCTTCAGAGCTGACTTTCTGCTTAAAAGGGATCCTGTATATCCCGGATTAAGCCCGTTTTCAACCTGGTCCGGGTACCGGTACCAGGGAGGATTCAGTGACCATTTGCCTGTTGTGCTTGAACTTCTGGTCAGGTAGCGGAGTCCGTTGGTTTCAAACCAATCTCCCTGCCTTTTTTCAGCATCAGTTTCCGGGCAGCTTCATAATCATTGGGAATGATCCCGTCAAGGATGGCTTCCCTTATTGCATTTTTGATTATACCGACTTCCTTCCCCGGTTTGATTCCGAATGTCCTGAGGATCTCCTGTCCGTCCACAGGAGGCTGAAAATTACGGATAGCATCTTTCTCTTCAATCTCCTTCAGCTTTTCCCTGACACATCTGAAGTTTTCCAGATGCCTGCTTTTTTTCTCTTCATTTCTCGAGGTGATATCTGCTTCACATAAGAGCATAAGATCGTCAATATCATCACCCGCCTCAAAGAGAAGCCTTCTGACAGCTGAATCTGAGATCTCTTCCTGTGACAGAGCGATTGGTCTGAGGTGAAGATCCACAAGCTTCTGGACATATTTCATTTTTTCATTAAGAGGAAGTTTAAGCTTCCTGAAAATTTCGGGGATCATCTTTGCTCCTTTGAATTCATGCCCGTGAAATGACCATCCTGTTCCGGACATATATTTTTTTGTTACGGGTTTTGCAATATCATGAAGGAGAGCGGCCCATCTGAGCCATATATTATCGGAATGACGTGAGATATTATCAAGTACTTTAACGGAATGAATGAAATTATCCTTATGGGCTTTACCTTCCTTCCTTTCGACACCCTTAAGATTATCAAGTTCAGGCAGGATGAGTCGCAGCAGCCCTGCTTTTTCAAGAAGGATAAATCCCCTTGAAGGATGATCACACATTATTAATTTATTAAGTTCCGTGATGATCCTCTCCTGAGAGACAATACCTAACCGGTCTGCATTTTCCTTTATCGACCTGAATGTCACATCATCAATTGAGAAGTTAAGCTGAGATGCAAACCTGATTGCACGTATCATCCTCAGCGGATCATCGGAAAAGGTCTTACCCGGTTCGAGAGGTGTGCGGATTAACTTATTTTCAAGATCCTGTGTGCCATTAAACGGATCAAGGAACTGGCCGAATGTATCCTCGTTCAGGCTGATTGCGAGTGCGTTGATAGTAAAATCCCTTCTTTTCTGGTCATCCTCCAGGGTACCATCCTCTACGATTGGTTTTCTCGAACCCCGTTTATAAGATTCCTTCCTGGCACCGACAAATTCAATCTCGTAATCGTTCCACCGGAACATGGCTGTTCCGAAGTTCTTAAAAACGTTTACCTTGATGCCGGGATCTATCCTCTTTGCAATTTTTCTTGTAATGTCAATTCCGTTACCAATGATCACTATATCAATATCTTTCCCTGCATGTTCCCTTTTTAAAAGGCAATCCCTTACCCAGCCTCCAATTACAAATGCTCTTATACCTTCGGCCGTTACAACCTCTGAGATTATACTGAAAATCTTGTCATTTAGACATATGTTCATATATAAATATGACAATTTATCAATTATTTATGACAAAGTTACTATTATTCACTAACTTTGTGCCGGTTTTCATTGTTGTTATGTTGTTGGCATGAAGGTTGAAAGGAAGAAAAGAAGTGGATTTGTGATTTTTAAATTTAAGAAATTGAAATGACTGAGCATTTGACAAAAGAGACTTTTAAGAATAAAGTATTCAATTACGAAACGAATAAGGAATGGAAATTTGAAGGTGATAAACCCTGCATAATTGATTTTTATGCTGACTGGTGTGGTCCCTGCAAAGTGGTGGCGCCTGTTCTTGAGGAACTGGCAAAAGACTTTAAGGAGAAGATGGATATTTATAAGGTAAATACAGAAGAGGAGCAGGAACTTGCATTAATATTCGGTATAAGAAGCATCCCTTCCTTTCTGTTTGTTCCTGTTATCGGACAACCGCAGATGGCGATGGGTGCGTTACCCAGGGAAACTTTCATTAAGGCTTTCAAAGATGTTCTTGGTGTGGAAAAATAAGTCAATTGTTAAAAAACATAAATATTCTGAAAAAAACCGGCTTTTCCTGAAACATTTATGTTTGTCAAGCGTTTAATCTATACATGCAAGAAGGTAGTAACAGAAGGTTACAGAAATTTTTTCATGGATTTAGGTTTAGGGTAGTAGTAAATCAGGACTTCGGTCCTGATTTA
>CAZKMH010000088.1:0-11273 GCA_964553395.1 uncultured Rikenellaceae bacterium
AGCTGTTCAGTTTGGAAAAAAACTGTAATAAATGTCGATGCATCGCCCATAGCCACTGCGGGCAGTAACAGCCCGGTGTGTCTGGGAAACACGATCAATCTGACTTCTTCGGGGGGAACAAGCTATAGCTGGAGCGGACCTGACGGCTTTTCAAGCAGTATACAGAACCCATCAATACCCAATTCCTTAATTTTCATGGCAGGGACATATACAGTAATCGTAAAAGCCGTCAACGGCTGTACGGGTACCAGTAATACAAATGTAATCTTTAATGAGAACCCGATTGCATTTGCAGGGCCGGATACATTACTGAGATTTAATTTTAAAACAGAGATGAAGGCCAAATTGTCTCCATCCGAAACAGGTGAATGGTCTTTAATTTCCGGTTCAGGCCATTTTACTGATATTCATTCTCCAACCACCCGGGTAACTGAATTATCGGGTGGGGAAAATATTTTTTTGTGGAAAGTTCGGAATAGCAGTTGCGAGGCAAGTGATGAAGTTATAATTACCGTATATGATCCATTTATACCCTCAGTAATTACACCCAATGGTGATGGCAAAAATGATTATTTTAAGATCCGTGAAATTAATGATCAGGATCAGGTTGAGCTGATCATCTTTAACCGGTGGGGAAATGAAGAATATTCAAATAAAAATTATTCAAATGACTGGGACGGAAGAAATAATAAAGGTGCAGAACTTCCGAATGATACCTATTTCTATATATTGAGATTTGACAATGTTAATATAAAAAGGGGATCTGTTTTAATTAAAAGGTAAATGAACCGGTTTATCCTGAGTATATTGGCTCTATCATTTCCATTGCAACTTTTGGGGCAGCTGTTTCCTTTATCGGATCATTATGTATATGATGCCCTTGCCATTAATCCCGCTTTTGCCGGTTGCCGCGATGCATTGAGTGCAACCATCTCGTACCGTAATCAGTGGGTTGGATTTAAAGATTCTCCAAAAAGCCAGATGTTATCCGCTCATACACCGTTTGATAATGACAGGATTGGACTGGGATTACTGATTGAGAAAAACAGTATTGGTATATTTAAGGAAACCAGTTTTATTGGTAACTATTCATACAGGATGGAACTACGTGATGGCAAATTAGCTTTGGGATTAGGTTTTGGCGCCACTTTATACAATGTTGCCTGGAATGAACTGGCCGCTACCGATGCAGGTGATGAGCAGCTGATGATTAATAACACATCTGCAATTTTGCCGGATTTTAGTCTGGGCACTTATTATTATACAGAAAAGTACTTTATTGGCATTTCCATGCCCCTGTTCTTGAGTCATGAACTGGATAAAAACACTGGCAAATATAAAATTGGTAACAATTTCTCCGGAAGTAATTATTTTTTTACCGGAGGTTACGAGGTGAGCATAAGTCCCCTGGTTAAACTCCAGCCTTCCCTGTTAGTAAAATATCACCCGCATAATCCCATCCAGGTTGATTATACTGCACAGGTCAGTTTAAAAGACAGGATATGGATGGGCATTGCTTACCGTAACAGAAACATGCTTGTCGGAATGCTTCAGTGCCAATTGAATTATCAACTCAGAATGGCATATTCCTATGATTTTGTTTTTGGGGAAATTGGAAGATATGTAAATGGTTCCCATGAGATCGTTTTTAGCTATGTTTTCAGATATGCACGAAATGTAGTGGGGCCAAGGCAGTTTTAGAGGAACAATTTGATGAAAAATTACTTTTATTTAATATTACTTATTACGTTGTTTTCAAGAGCTGAATTGTACGCCCAGTCTCAGCGATTCATAGTAAAGCCTGCCCCGTTTAGTTCCGGAATAAATGATGAATTTTCCCCAGTATTTTATAAGGGTGGAATAGTATTTTGTTCAAATCAAAGTGACAATTCCCTGGTTAGTTATAATAATGGGCAAAAAAGGCTTTTTAAAATATTTTACATGAAGAAAAAGGAGAGTCCGGGGTGGGAGCGCCCAACGATACTTGCAAAGGAAATAACAACTGATTTTAATGACGGGCCGGTAACATTCAATGAAAATGAGAATATCATTTACTATTCCAGGAATAATTCTATTGGAAATTCTCTGAGAAACATTTCGGATACCTCAAATAAGCTTGGTATTTTTTCTGCAGAATTAATAGATGGAATATGGACTAATATCAAACCTTTTACCTATAATAACCTGAAGTATTCTTTTTGTACACCGGCACTTACTCCCGATGGAGAAAGAATTTACTTTTCTTCTGATATGCCCGGGGGCAGTGGCGGAATGGATCTTTATTATTGTGTCAGGCGTAATAATAACTGGGATCAGCCTGTAAATCTGGGGCCGGCTATAAACACATCAAAAAATGAATCCTTCCCTTTTGCAGGTAATTATGGTAAACTTTATTTTGCATCAGACGGACATAAAGGATTTGGCGGGAAGGATCTTTTTTATAGCCAGGAAATAAATGGAGAATGGATAGTCCCGGTGCATCTCGATTCAGCAATAAATTCAACTGCTGATGATTTTGGGCTGGTTATAGATTCAACATTTGAGAACGGGTATTTTTCAACAAACAGGCGAAAAACAGATGATATTTACAGCTTCAGTTCAGCACCGGTAGAATTTACAAATTGCGACAATATAAAGGTGAATAATTATTGTTTTACATTCTATGATGAGCAACATCGGCTTATTGATTCAATAAAGGCGATCTATCAATGGAATTTTGGGGACGGGATAATACGCGTTGGCAAGGAGGTGCAGCATTGTTTCCCCGGTCCTGGAGAATACACGGTTAAGCTTAGCATAATAGATGAACTAACCGGTGACACTATTACGAATCAGGTTGGCTATAAGGCTGAAATTGAAAATATTGAACAGGCTTACATTAATTCATATGATGTTGGTATTGTGAATAAATCAGTATTTTTCGACGGGGCAGGAACCATTCTTAAAGAATTCAGGATAACAGACTATCTATGGAACTTTGGAGACGGTTTTAAACAAGGCGGACCTCTTATGAGCTATACATTCAAAAAGAAGGGTGAATATACTGTTCAGATGGGCTTACTTGCTGAAGAAGATACTATGGGGGTGATTCCGAAAAGATGTGTTATGAAAAAAATAAGAATTTATAATACTTATCAGGAATTGGCAATAAAAGAAGAAAGAGAGAAATATGAACTAACTGAAAAAACTGATTCTGTTGCAGGACAAAACAAAACTATGCAAATCAGCGTCTATTTTATGGATGATATGACTGACCGGCAAAAAGTAAAAATCGAAGAAGCATTAAAGGCAGCTGGAAATCCTGCTGTCAGATTTGACCAGTACGGAATTAAGTCAACATCATATCAGTTTCTTGATAATATTGTCGGGATTTTAAAAGAGAACCCGGATATCAGGCTTGAGTTAGCTTTGCATGCAGTTGAAGATGAGTCATCTGTCAATAAAATGTTAATATCAGAAAAATGGGCACAGGAATTAACCTTCTATTTTAAGAACAAAGGAATAAATATGGATACTTTCAGCAGTAAAGGCTATGGTTTGTCTCATCCCACCTTAAAACCAATTGAAAAAGAAAGCAAAAAAATTGACGGAATAATTGAATTTATATTTATGAAAAATTAACAATTAATTTTAATGATCAAATATGCGTTGATCATATTATTTATTCTGGAAACCGGGTTATCTGTCTTTTCACAATCTGCTCCTCAGAGTGAGGAAAATATCCCTTACCTGATGACCTTTGGAGGAAACGCTGTAACAAGTTGGGGGGATGATGATTTTTGTCAGATATTTTTTTGCTTCATTCCTTCATCACAAACTGATCCTGTGTATATCCGTGTTTATGATCCGGATACGGGAGGGGCCATCGATGAAGCCAAGGGAGAATTTAATACTGTAATAAATTTTTCAATTTATGCAGGGATAGGTTGCTGGTCAGATACCGCAGCACAGAGTATTCATCCGGCAGGAAATTACAGAAGCGGATATTCATTGTCATCAAAATCATTTGGGGTTGATCCGAAATTCGATAAATATTGGTATAGTTTTGGACCTTTTAATCCTTCTGAAGGAGAGTATGTAGAGAAACTTGGAGGCCGTGTTTTTAAAATCATTGCCCAGGGGATATCAGGGGATGATGGAAATTTATATAAATACTTTTTAAGTACTAGTCCGGTTGAAAATGTGGCAATTGAGGGTGGTAATTTTTTTACCTATAAATATCATTTCAGGCTACCTGATGATCAAAAACAAATCTGTCAGATATATCCTTATGTAGACGACAAGACCATTTCTATCGAAGTCTCAAATTTTGACTGGGACAATGATGGAATAATCAGGGTATTTTCAGTTGCCAAGAATGGTATTCAATGCGATGTTTCAGGAGAAGACAATTGGATAGTAAGGAAATTCCCGATAGCGGATGAAGAAAAGAATTCCACCATTGAGATACAATTCAAAAAGAATCAAACCATACAGGAAAGAAACAATAATGTGGTGGTCACTATCAGGAACCAGTACGGAGCTTCATTGCCATTCTATGTAATTCCCATAGGAGGTATTCCTGTATATTCTCCGAAAATAAGAATGAGATAATAGCTTTGGCATTTCGGGCATTTAAAACTTTGGTCACTGTTTAATTAATATGTTACAATCTGTAAAAATCCATATTAAGGTTTTTATAAAATGGATTGGAATATTGATTTTTTTCTTTCCGGTGCTGACAGGCCATGCATCCCCGCGGGATTATGATTTTCGTAATTTCAGTTCGGAAGATGGATTAATCAATCCCTTTATTTATTCTATCATACAGGATGTGCAAGGTTATCTGTGGATTGGTACCGGGGACGGATCATTGTACCGGTATAACGGATTTGTATTTGAGTACTATTCCACTTCCGACTCTCTGAAAGGCAATTTTATTACATGCGGTATAACCGACGGGGAAAAACTCTGGTTTGGTCATATGAATGGCCGGATATCATTTTACGACGGGAAGAAGGTCAGTCCGGTCGCTTTGCCCCTCAGTAAACCGGACCGTATAACACATCTTGCAAAAAGTCCGGAGGGTCAGGTCTGGGTGAGTACTTATTCTGATGGCTTATTGAAACTGGCTGAAGACTCAAGCATGGTAAAACATTATCTGTTTAAGGAACCGACGTTTGTATTATCATTTGTATTTCTTAATGATAATGAATTGCTGGCCGGTACAAATACCGGCTTATTATATTGCAGGCTGACAGAGTCTGATCAAATTGAAATAATCCGTCCTGTTGAAGGAATTCCGGAATCCAAAGTAATCAGTATTCAAAAAATGAATAATAATTCCGGTTTTTACATTGCAACAGAAAATGATGGCATATTTAAGTTCCTCGTTGAGGACAATACGTTCAGGGTTTCAGAAATTATACCGGTTGAGGATTTCGAATTTACAGGTATACAGACTGTTTATGAGGACAGCCAGTCAAATTTATGGTTATGCTCTTTTGGAAATGGTCTTATCAAATTGGTTTATTCAGACTCAGGTGAGTTCACAAAGATTAATTATTATAACAGTTCCAATGGTTTTGTCACCAATAATGTAAAAACTGTTTATGAGGACCGGGAGGGAAATATCTGGAGTGGAAATTATGGCCAGGGATTAACAAGACTTACCGTTAAAACATTTTATACCTATACATTTGATAAACAATTATATGGAAATGACATATTTTCAATCTGTTTTGATCAGAAATACAAATGGATAGGAACTGAAAACGGGCTGATCAAACTGGATCAGCTTACAGGTAAAATAGTTGAATTTTACGATATAAGAAACGGTTTACCAAAAGATACGGTTACAGCTCTTTATTCCGCCGGAGGAAAGGACCTTTGGATTGGAACTGAAAAACATGGCCTGTACAGGATGGCAGCGGAAACCGGAAGAATCCATAAATATCCGACAGGAGATGGAGTACTTGAAAACTCTGTTACCCATATAACCGGTATAAAAGAACAGGTTTATATAGGTACAAAGAAAGGACTTTGCAGTATTAATCCGGTTACCGGCACCATAAATTGGTACACTTTAAACAAGGGCGGCTTACCACATAACTTTATTAATTCATTACATGCTGACAGTGAGAACAGGCTGTGGATAAGTACACGCAGCAATACACTGGCATACATTAAGGACGAAACGGTAAATAAAATACCTTTTAATGCCGGGAGCGAAATTATTTCCGTAACCGAAGATATAAACCACCGTATTTGGGTTGGAACAAATGGGAAAGGTGTTTTTTTAATAGGATCTGATTCTATAATTAATATTACGTCAGCAAATGGTCTTTTGTCCAATTATTGCTACTCGATTATCAGTGACGATCAAAATAATATCTGGGTTGGTCATAAGGTTGGATTAAGCATGATCAGGGCTTCGGATTTTTCAGTGAAACCTGTACAACATATTGAAAATATAACGGATAATTATCAATTTAATCCAAATTCAGTAATCAGGGATCAGCAGGGGAAAATCTGGTTTGGATCGCAAAAAGGCCTGATTTCATATGACCCGTCCATGGAGCCCTCCGTTTTTCAGGCCCCTGTTTTAGTAATTACAGCAATCAGAATTAATGATGAAGAAACAGATATTACTGATAAAATAATACTGTCTCCCGGCAGATATAAAATAAGAATTGATTTCCTGGGCATCAGTCTGAAGGAACCTTCACTTGTTACCTATCAGTACAAGCTGGACGGTTGGGAACAGTGGTCTGAAATTACGAAAAACACAACTAATACATATTATCAGTTAACGGAAGGAGATTATACTTTCATCCTGAAGTCTTCCAGCGGAGATGGCGCTGTGGCCGAAAGTCCGCTGTTAAATATTATAATCAAAATACCCTTCTGGAAGAAGTGGTGGTTTTTCCCTGCAACAGGTCTTATCCTTGCCAGCCTGATTTTCATTTATGTAAAAAGGCGTGAATACAGATTTCTGGCCGAGAAAAAAATACTTGAAGAAAAAGTCCGGGAACGGACATATGAAATTCAATGCCAGAAAAATGAAATTGAGTTGCAGCGGGATTTGATAGAGAAGAAGAATGCCAGCATTACATCAAGTATAATGTATGCAAGTAAAATACAAAACACAATTTTACCTCCTGTTGATTTAATGAATAGATTATTGCCTGATAGTTTTATCTTTTGTCAGCCAAGAGACATTGTTAGCGGCGACTTTTACTGGCTGTCAAAAAAGGATCATAAGATTATTTTTACTGTAGCTGACGGTACGGGCCATGGTGTTCCCGGAGCATTTATGAGCTTACTGGGCATTACACTATTAAATGAAATTGTAAATATTCAGGGAATGACAAATTCAGCTGCCATTGTCACCATGCTTCGTGAAAGAGTTATTTATTCACTTCAGCAGGGAAGGAAGGATATTCGTACTTCAGATGGAATGGACATTGCATTATGCGTACTGGATCAGAGGCAAAATAAATTACAATTTACAGGAGGGATGAATAACCTTGTTTACATCCGTGATAAAATACTGCAGGAAGTAAAAGCTGATAGCTTTTCCGTCTGCGCTTTAACTGACTATCCGGGCTCTTTTACCATGAAAGAAATTGAATGCAAAAAAGGAGATGTGTTTTACCTGTTCTCAGACGGATATCAGGATCAGTTCGGAGGGGAGACAGACAGAAAATATTTACGCCGGCAATTTTATATGACCTTATTGGAAATCCATGAATTACCAATGTTAAAGCAAAAAGAGTTCCTGGCAAAAAAACTTGTTGAATGGATGAAAAACACTCCTCAAACTGATGATATCACAGTGATGGGAGTCCGTTTATAGGAAACCGTCCCTCACCATCAGCACCGATAAGATCGCCCGGGTAAACAAGCACAATTTTTCTTATTTTGTATCAGCTAAACAATTACAAATTAAGTTCTTTAAGCAAAAATATCATTCTTTAGTAACTTTATCCATATAAACTGCTAATATGACATACATTCCCAAAATTTTAATTTTAGTCTTTGCGGGCACATTTTTTTTAAACTCAGATGGCTGCAACTCAAACAAATCCGGATCAGAAAATGTAAAAAAGATTGAGATACGTGGGATCTATGGTAGCCCGAATCAGTTCTGGAATAAAAATATCAGCTTAACTCAGGTCAATGTGAATGCAATATTCCTTAGCTGGAAGGCGATCAATGAAAAGATGATCGAACGAGCGCGAAGCGAAGGAGTTAAGATCTTTGCCGAATTTCCTGTTCTGAACGGGAAAGGATATGTGGAAAAGCATCCCGAAGCATGGGCCATTGACAGGTATGGCAATAAAGTTCAGCCCGCATCATGGTTCATGGGAGTATGTCCGACAGAGCCCGGATTCAGGCAGTTCAGAATGACAGAGCTTCGGGAACTGCTCAGGAGATTTGATCTCGATGGCATATGGTTGGATTACCTTCACTGGCATGCCCAGTTTGAAGAGCCTGAACCGATCCTTCCTGAAACCTGTTTCTGCGAAAATTGCATCAGGACATTTAAATCATCAACAGGGATAGATGTACCTGAATTAAGCACATCGGAACAGGCAGAATGGATACTGACCAGATATGACACTATCTGGCGTGAATGGCGATGTTCTGTTATTGCAGGATGGGTCAGGGACACCAGGATGATCCTGAAACATAACAGTCCGGATGCACTGCTCGGGATATTCCACTGTCCGTGGAATGACAACGATTTCAATGGAGCAAGATACCGGATCCTTGGCCTCGATTACGGAGTACTTAAGGAAATTACGGATGTTTTTTCACCAATGGTTTATCATGGCCGGATGGGGAGAGACGCTGAGTGGGTAAAAGAAAATATTGAGTGGTTTTGCATGAACCTGGATATAAAAACGAATTCGTTTCCCGGGGTCTGGCCAATAGTGCAGGCATCTGATGAACCACATGCTATTTCTCCGGATGAGTTTGAAAAAGTCCTCCGATATGGTGCAGGTGCAGGGGCTACCGGTGTAATGATGTTTACCAGCAATGCTGTTGCTGAAGATCCTTTAAAGACGGGAAAAATGAAAAAGGTATATTCTGAATGGATCACTGATGAACCTTAATACTTCGGCAGGCTCCAGCCGTTATTATAAACGGGAGTGATCAGTGCATTTGCCGTTTTGGTTGAAAAAACCTGCTTGTCATTATTCCAGAAGACTTTTTCCCCGGTCCGGTACGCAATATTACCCATCTGTGCAACAAGTGCCACGTTACGTCCGATGTTTATGTCGGCATTGAGCTTCTGGGGTGTATTATTCTTTACGCAGTCGAGGAAGTTCCGTACATGCAGGTCAAGACCGTTTCCGACATTCTTCTGAAGCGGAACGGCTTCAATCTTCTGTTTTTCAGGAAATACTTCCCACCCGTTACGATCGAGAACAAGTGTGCCGTTTTCACCGGTGTAGGCCATTCCGTGAGGTCTTTTCCAGTTACCGAGTCCAATGCCTATTGAGTGTTCCCAGGTCATTGTGAAATCTTTAAAATCATATACAGCGGTCATTGTATCGGGAGTTACCATGGCATCATCAGGAAATGCGTATTTCCCGCCTATTGCCATCACTGATGTCGGAACTGCCCTGTCCATGCCATAGAGAATATAGTCGATTAGATGTACTCCCCAGTCGGTCATTACACCGCCAGCATATTCCCAGAACCAGCGCCATGACTGGTGGAAACGGTTCTTATTGAACTGACGCATTGGAGCCGGTCCGAGCCACATGTTGTAATCAACACCTTCGGGTGTGGGTGTATCGGGGACTTTCGGCACAGCACCTTTCCAGTCGACAAACGACCACGATTTGCATGCCCTGATGCGTCCCAGTTTACCTGATCTCAGGTACCGGACTGCATCAACAAAATGAGGCTGACTTCTTTGCCACTGCCCTACCTGTACCAGCTTTCCGCGCTTTTTAACAGCACGTTGCATAATGTTAATCTCGAGAATGGAATTACCAATTGGTTTTTCGACGTATACATGTTTTCCTGCTTCAAGGGCATCGCAAAGAATCAGACAGTGCCAGTGATCGGGAGTTCCTACTATAACGGCATCTATATCTTTGTTTTCCAGCACCTTGCGGTAATCGACATACAGCTTTGGTCTTGGACGCCCAAGTTTAACAATGTCGTCTGTACGTCTGTTTAACACATTACGGTCCACATCGCACAGGGCGATGCACTCAACATCCTTATTTTTGAGGAATGAATTAAGATCGCTCCAGCCCATACTGTTACCGCCAATTAGCGCGACACGTACTTTATCTGAAGGAGCGACATTCATACCGGTTTTTGAAAGAGCTTCCAGAGGAAGCACTGAACCTGCTGCCAGGACCGATGCTGTTCTTATGAAATTTCTGCGAGTTGAAGTCATAATAGAATCTTTAAAATAAGACGTCTAAATTAGTATTAAATTGTAAAGCAATCAATTATTATATTATTAAAAAACGTTAAAGAAATAGAGTTATATAATCTTTCATAAATCGTAACTTTGTAGGAGATATCATTCACAGTTGTACTCCGGATAGTAATAAAATCCTGCATTTCTGAAAAATGATCAAAAAGTATACCATGAAACCTCCATGTATTAGCTTACACAAACACAATAGTATAATAATCAGCTACATGGAGGTTCCATCATACCATTGAAATAAATTATTATATGATGAAAAAACTAAACTTCCTGTTCCTTTTAGGCTTTTGTGGATTAATCCTGACAAATCTGTCAGCTCAGATTCAAAATCCTGATCAGCCCATTCCACCTGATCCGAATATTAAGATAGGAAAGCTTGATAACGGGCTTAGCTATTACATCAAGAACAACAAAAAACCCGAACAACGGATGGAACTCAGACTTGCTGTCAATGCGGGATCAATCTGTGAAACGGACAGGCAGCAGGGACTGGCGCATTTCGTGGAACATATGTGCTTCAACGGCACAAAAAACTTTCCCAGCAACAGGATTGTTGATATGCTTGAGGAAATGGGTGTAAAGTTCGGAGCTGAATTAAATGCTTTTACAAGTTTCGACCAGACCATCTATATGCTAAAAGTCCCCACAGATAAAGAAGAATGGATCAACCGTGGATTTCAGGTACTGGAAGACTGGGCTCACCAGGTAACCCTGGTTGATGATGAAATTGACAAGGAACGCGGGGTTATTGTCGAAGAGTGGCGTCTTGGCCTGGGGGCTGATGAACGCATGTTGCAAAAATTCCTGCCTGTACTCTTTAAAGGATCAA
>CAZKMH010000089.1:0-11044 GCA_964553395.1 uncultured Rikenellaceae bacterium
GAGTTTTGGATCCTTGGAAAAGAAACAATCAGTGTTTTCAATCCTGCAATAAAGGAAGTGAAAATGGTCATGACCGGAAATAACTTATCCTGTATTGAGGTTGCTTCCGGTAAACTGATTGCAGGCACTTCGGATGGATATTTAGAAATAGATCCGGTCACGGGGAAACCGGCGACAGATGTTAAAAGAAAATTACCCTGGACAGAACTGACCGTTATAAATGAAATTTACGGAGATCTGTGGTTCGGATCCACGAGGGGAGCATTTAAGCTTCGCAGGGATGGTCAGTTCGATTATTATGCATCCGAACGATGGCTCCCTTCTGATTCTGTTGCAGATATTACCGGGGGACCCGATAATTCCGTACTCATCCTTACTGATAAGGGTCTGGCGAAGATACTTTTCAAAGAAATGACACTTCTTGATAAGGCAATGTTCTTTGAAAAACAGGTTCGCGAACGACATATAAGGCATGGCTTCAATGCCACTGTCACAGGAATAGAAAACGGAGATGTGACAACAGGCAGGCTTGAAGATTCAGATAACGACGGACTCTGGACTTCGATGTACCTGGCCGGGCAAACATTCCGGTATGCAGTGACTGGAGAGGAGGAAGCCCTGCAAAATGTGCGTGAATCACTTGACGCTATGGAGAGGCTTTACACTGTAAATCCTGTACCGGGCTTTCCTGCAAGGTCGTTCGAAAGACGAGGTTATAAATATGGAGAGAAGCCCTGGCGGAGAGCTGAAGATCCTGAATGGGACTGGAAATCAACAACAAGCAGCGATGAGGCTATCGGGCATATCTTTGCTTTTGCGGCTATTGCGGAGCTTATCACGGTGCCTGATATCCGCGAAAAGGCAATTTTGCTTATCGATACCCTGATGTCACATGTTGTCAAAAATGACTTTTACCTTATCGACTGGAACGGTGAACCTACTTTATGGGGGAAATGGAATCCGGACTATGTTAATGCCCGTCCAAAAATAGTAGGCGACCGTAAACTCAATTCATCCAATATAATCGGCATGCTCCAGACGGCTTACCATTTTACCGGTAAGCAGAAGTACAGGGATGCCGCATTTTATCTGATGAATGAGCATGGGTATTTCGAAAACCTGATACGTCCGATAAGTGAAATTGGTACTGCCCCGGCAGAGTCGGATACATGGAGCAGAATGTTATCGGAGAGCTGGAACCATTCGGATGATGAAATGTATTACTGCGGTTACTGGGGTCTGTACCGTTATGCATTCAATGATACCCTGAAAATAAAATACAGGGAAGCTATAATCGATCACTGGGAATCAGAACGACCAGAAAAAGAGGGTTTATGGAATATCATGACTGCCCTGGCAAACACAAATGACATCGATCTGGAAGAAGCGATCTGGTACCTTCAGGAATATCCCCTGGATCTGACGAATTGGACTGTAACCAACAGTCACCGGAAGGATATTGAATTGATTGAGCCCGGGTTCAGGGGACAAACCACAAAGGAGGTTTTACCTCCTGATGAAGTTCCTGTTGCAAGGCATAATGCCAACCGTTTTGACCTTGACGGAAAAGGTGGCGGAAGATCGGAATACAGCGCCGGAGATATCTGGTTGCTGCCATACTGGGCAGGGCGTTACCTGGGAGTTATCAAATAGCTGTTAACCCTGATCGATAGAATCGGTCAGCTTCTTAACCACCCTGAATTGCTGAAAGAACTCTTTGGCGATTACCCTTAACAGCGTATATACGGGAACAGCCAGCAACATACCCAGCAAACCTGCAAGCCCTCCACCGATTAAAATAATCAGGAAGATCTCAAGGGGATGTGATTTTACACTTCTTGAATAGATCAGTGGAACCAGTATATTGTTATCGATAAAGTTCACAACTATAAAAACACCGGCAAGCTTGATCATGACGGGGAGTAATTCGTTATATGAACCTGTTGCAAGTGTTGAAGTGATTCCCAATGTTATTCCGATTGCGGAACCAATAATAGGTCCCAGATACGGAATTATATTCATAATCCCTCCGAAAAACCCAATCAGGAGCGCGTTTTTAACTCCGAATATCCAGAGACCTGTAGCAATAAGCAACATTACACCAAGAACTTCGACCAGTACTCCTATATAATAACGGATTAACAGGTTTTTTGAGTCGCCAACCACCCTGTGGGTTGCACTGTGATGTTTTTCAGGAATGAAAAGGAGAAGGCCTTCTTCAAACATATTTTCATCTTTCAGGAAAAAGAATGCGATAAATAATATTGAAAACACCGCAATGAAAATATTTCCTGCCACACTTAAAAAATTACCAATCAGGGAACCCACACTCCCGAGGTTTACAACCGATTTAGCCTTATCAACAAGAAAATCCTGAATGGTCTGGCCTTCCGGGATTGCACCCAGACCGTGCAATTTTTCATCCAGCCATTGAAGAGGGCCGACTAAATTCTGGGCAAGCTTCCCGACATCTATCCTTGAAATTGTTTCCGCCTGGCTGACAATGAGGGGGACGAAAATGGCAACCAATCCTAACAGGACAAGCACTATAACAAGGAGAGAAAGGAGTGTGCTTATAGAATGGGGTATTTTAAACTTTTTGATATGGATCCTGTCGAAAAACCTCACAAGGGGCTGGCCTATAAATGAGAGTACTGCAGCAACCAGCACCCATACAATTATATAATAGAAACGCCAGATCAGGAATCCGATGATAAAAAGAAGTAAGACATACCCGGTATATTTTAATACCTGCTTCATATTTATGTGTTATATCAGGCTATAAATTTATGAAAAATTACGTGTAACAGGTTCTTTACGGGAACCCAGGAAATAGACCAGCATTAACAATGTTGAAATCATTGCGGTTGCGGCTCCAAAATAGAACGGAACGGATGAATTGACTTTATCATAGAGTACGCCCGCTATAACGCTGGCTGGTAATAAAGTTATACCAAGCAGGGCATGATATATCCCAAGCCCGGTGCCCTGTTTATTCTTATCAGTAAGATCGGATATGAATGCTTTCTGAATACCGTCGGTGGCAGCCGAATACAAACCATATAGTGCAAAAAGTGCTACAATTACTCCAGTACTTGTTGTGATCCCGAATCCAAAATAGACAACTGCATAAATCATGAACCCGGCTATAAGGATCTTTTCCTTGCCAATCCTGTCGGATAATGAGCCTGCGGGTATGGCAAGCAAAACAGAGACCACGCTGGTTATGAGGTAAACCAGAGGGATATAGGCAACCCGGACCCCAACATCATTGGCTTTGACCATTAGTAAAGCATCCGTAGAATTGCCTAGTGTGAAGATGAATATAATCCCCAGGAATAAATAGAATCTTTTAGGAAAGTCACTGAAATGAAATCTGGTAAAGAGTTTTTTATTTTTTATCCCGTTTTCCTTTATTCCGAAAATTATAACAAACAATGTCAGTAATCCGGGTATTCCTGCAAGGATAAAGATCAGCCTGTAGTTATCCGGAAAGAACAGCAGCAATGCAAATGCCATCAGGGGCCCGGCTATTGCTCCGCTGTTATCCATTGCCTTCTGAAGTCCGAAGCTTCGGCCTGTCGCGCCGTTAATCACGGAGCCTGCAATGAGGCTGTCACGGGGAGCAGTCCGGATCCCCTTACCGACTCTTTCGATAAATCGCATATAAAGGACCTGAACAGGGGAGACCACAAAAGTGTAAAGCGGGATAATCAGAGCTGTTATACCATATCCGATCAGCATAAAGGGTTTGTTCTTTCCGATCTTATCACTCCAGAACCCGGAGAGAGCTTTGACAAGTGAAGAGGTGCTTTCGGCAATTCCTTCAATCAGCGAGATGCTGGTTTTTGATGCACCCAGGGAGAGCAGGAACATTGGCATGACCGAATAGACCATCTTTACAGACGTGTCAGTAAGAAAACTTGCTAATCCGGTAAAAAAAATATTTCCGGGAAAACCAAAGAACTTTTTTCCCTCCGTGCTTTTAGTTATTCTTTTCATCCCTGGTTGTATTGATCCTGAGCAGTTTGAAAATATCAACCACCACTATCGGAATAAGCGACATCAGTATCACCGCGATCCAGTGGTCCCTGTCCATTTCAGTAAGACTGAAGGCATCACGGATTGGAGGAACAAGCAGGACCAGCATGGCGAGTCCGGTGGAAGCAAATATGGCAGCTATAAGCGGTTTGTTTTTTAACGGACTGATTGTAAGCGAGGACCTGGTATTGGAATGCAGGTTACGTACATGCGTAAGCTGGGCAAAAATAAGTGTGGCAAATGCCATGGTCTGACCAAGAATCACACCACCGTCATTCCGTCCGATCATAAATGCCGCCAATGGAATAAACCCCATCATTACACCCTGATAAATAACCCTCCAGATCATGCCATTTGTCATAAATCCTTTCTTGGGATTACGCGGCTTCCTTTTCATTATATCCTTTTCGGCCGGATCGACGCTCAAAGCAAGTGCAGGCAAACTGTCGGTCACCAGGTTTACCCAGAGAATGTGGATCGGCAAGAGTGGTGTACCCAGATTTAAAACTGAGGTGATAAGAATGAGTACAATTTCACCAATATTTGTGGAGAGTAAAAATTGTATCGCCTTGAGAATATTGTCATAAATTCTTCTGCCCTCTTCGACTGCTGACACTATAGTTGCGAAATTGTCGTCGGTAAGAACCATATCCGCAGCTCCCTTGGCCACATCTGTCCCGACTATTCCCATTGCAGCTCCTATATCGGCCTGTTTGAGGGCTGGCGCATCATTCACGCCATCGCCTGTCATGGCCACAACTTCATCATTACTCTGCCATGCTTTTACGATGCGGACCTTGTGTTCAGGAGCCACTCTGGCGTACACTGAGTATTGGGAAACGTTTTTATTCAATTCCTCCTGGCTGAGCTTTTCGAGATCGGCGCCCGTGATAGCCAGATCCCCATCACTGTAAATTCCGATCTCACGTGCAATTGCCATTGCAGTTATTTTATGATCACCTGTTATCATTACCGGGCGGATCCCCGCAGAATTGCATCTTGCGACAGCGTCGATAACCTCAGGTCTTGCCGGATCCATCATACCCAGCAAACCAATGAAGATGAGGCTGTTTTCAAGCTCTCCAATGTGAACATTCTGAGGCGGTTCAGGGAGATCCTTGTAAGCCATCGCGAGGACACGCAGGGCTGAATTTGCCATCTCCTCATTAGCCTGACGGATCTTCTCGGTATCGTCTGAAGTGACCGGTCTGATCTCCCCATTTATAATAATCTTGTCGCATACACTCAATACTTCATCAAGACCTCCTTTCACATTTATCCTGGTACTCTTATCGGATAACCTGTTGACTGTTGTCATGCGTTTTCTTTTCGAGTCAAACGGGATCTCTGCAATCCTTGGATAGCTTTTTTCAGCTTCATCCTTATACATCCCGTAGAGAATGCCAAAATCCAGGAGTGCAGTTTCTGTGGGATCTCCGGTGAATTCATATTTACCATCTTCATTAATTCTGTACTGGGCGTCTGCGCACAAAACCGAGATAGAAAGCAGCCTGTTTTCCTCTTCATTGAGTTTTGTGGATGGAGCAGCCCTGTTTATGAGATCCCTCTTATGATTGACATACGCTTCAACAACCGTCATCTTATTCTGAGTAAGAGTACCGGTCTTGTCAGAGCATATAACTGTAGCACTTCCAAGCGTCTCAACTGAAGGAAGTGTGCGGATTATGGCATTCCTCTTAACCATACGCTGAACCCCCATTGCCAGGACCACTGTTGAAACGGCAGGCAGACCTTCGGGGATTGCCGCGACTGCAAGGCTGACGGCTGTCATGAACATGCTTAATACCGAGTTGCCGTAAAGTACTCCCACAAGAAATATTACAGCACAGATGATTAACGCTGCAATCCCAAGTATTTTTCCTAACTGCTCCAGGCGCAGGCTCATGGGTGTTTTCGTTTCTTCAGTGTGTTGCAGCATATTTGCTATCTTTCCAACCTCCGTTTTCATACCTGTAGCTATAACAACTCCACGGCCGCGGCCATAAGTTACCATGCCGGTCGAAAAGGCCATATTTATCCTGTCACCCAGAGCTATTTCACTTCCCTGGAGCGGGTCGGTCTGTTTATCCACCGGGACAGATTCGCCTGTAAGGGAAGATTCCTGAATTTTCAGGTTAATTGCTTCATTTAACCTGAGATCTGCCGGAATGATTGCTCCGGTTTCAATAATTACTATATCGCCGGGGACCAGGTCCCTTGTGGGGATCTCTTTTATTACTCCGTCGCGCATGACTTTAGTTTCAGGGGCAGTAAGGTTTTTCAGGGCTTCAAGCGATGATTCAGCCTTCCGTTCCTGGAATGCTCCCACAAATGCATTAAGTATCAGAATACCGAGAATAACAAACGTGTCGAGAAGTCCTTCACCTTCCATGACACCTACGACCCCGGATATTGCCGCTGCAATAAGCAGGATTATTATCATAAAACTTTTAAACTGGGCAAAAAACATCCGGAGGAAACTTTTCTTCCGTTTGGAATCAAGCTGGTTGTAGCCGTATTCTACGAGTCGCCGTTTGACCTCTTCTGTTGTCAGCCCGGTGGTTTCACTGGTTTTAAGGCCGGCTGTTATTTCGTTAATTTCCTGATCATAAAAATGTATCATGAGAAATAATGTATATTTAAATGTGCAAGTTGGAAAAAAATGTTACTAACAGAACAGGGCTCGCCGTGCTGGTTTCAATTTTTTACGAAGATTTAACAATTTTCTTAAGCAGTTCAGTCAGAATTGCAGTTTCGGTTTCACTTAGTCCCGACCTGATTTTTTCTGCCATTTTCTGATGGGCAATTTCGCGTAAAGCGTTGATCTTTGTTCCCTTTTTATCAATATGAAGGTGCATCACCCTTCTGTCTTTATCCGAATGAACCCTCTTAATATAACCTTTTTCGGATAGTCTATCAGCCAGCACTGTAACTGTTGGCTTGGTCAGGTCAAGTTCGTTGGCAAGTTCGGTCAGGGTAGGATTTTTCAATTTTACGATAACCTTCAGATATTGCAATTGTTGTGGTGTAAGATCCGCGAAATCAGATTGATCCAGGGTCTCTTCAAGCACTTTTTCGATGAAACCGGAGAGATAGGTGATTGCTTCCTTAAGATGCGTAAGACTATTTGTTTTATTCATTTTTCGATCCTGTTTTTCTCTCAGTCCGGTCTTTGTCAGCGGCCAGCCGAAGCAGTTTCAAAGTGTGGAATAAATTGATAATTATCAGAATAGCACATGCAGCTGTGGCTGAATAGTATATGGAGTTTTTAAAAAATACTTCAGCTACAAGGATTGCTGAGATGATTACCCTGACTTCTGTCGGACCCACCGGGCCGGCATCAATTGAATAGGTATCAGTTACTTTATATCTTATCAGGGTGATGATCATCGACCATCCATACATAACCACGAATCCCATACCTGCCAGTTGCCACAAGCCATCTGTATAGATCAGGTATCCCAGACCGATGGAAATTGTGCTCATCCAGTCGACCATAAGATCGAGTGAAAATCCGTACCATTTACGGGGCTGTTTCCGGTAATATGCCAGTCGGCCGTCAAGGGAGTCGCCGAACCAGTTTATGGCAAAGCCCAGAACACCAAGTAAGAGATAATTTCGCTGAATATAAGTAGCTAATACGAAGCTTAATAGAATTACCAGACCACCCAGGAATCCAATAAAAGTGAGCATATCCGGCTTAATAAAGGAAGGAATGCGCTGAACCAGGAAAACAAGAGTTTTTTGCTCAAAGCTCTTTAACAGGTTGGTCCTGAATCTGTCTTTTGAAATGGCTTTCAGGATTTCTATTGCTTCCTGGGGAAGGATGGGTTTCATACTAAAAATGTGTGAACAAAATTAAGCAAATTTTACAGGTCCGGGCTGATTGAAGTGAATTCATAATTTCCGGACTGGATTTCAACATAAGTTTTGTCTCCCGACGTGCTTACTCCTTTTACAGCTTCTGAAGTTTTCACAGTTGTGCCTGCCTCAGTTATATTATCAGGATCGGATTGCTGAAAGACAATTGTTGCCATACAATTTACCGGGATGCTGACTTTAAGATTGAATCTGCCATCAGTGAACTCCCAGTTGCATGATATTTTGCCATGAATGCCCGTGAATGAGGTTTGAGCCCATTTTATATCGCCAACGGGTTCGGGACAGATAAGTACATGTTCATATCCTTTTGAATCTGACGTCTGGCGTATTCCACCGAGGCCACTGTAGAACCATTCCATCAGATGCCCGAGCATCATATGGTTATTTGAAACATCCCGGAGTCCTGCCCACGATTCCGTCAGTGATGTAGCGCCCTTCGAAAGCTGGTAGCCATAACCCGGAACATCTGTCTTTGAATTCATATCGAAGATCAGCTGAGACTCATCCTCCTGTTCCAGAACTCTTAACAGGTACCTGTATCCCACATCTCCGGCTGTAAGAGCATTATTATTCTCCCTGATCGACTTTACGAGGTTCTTTACAACATCATTATGACAGGAATCATCAACCATTCCGAAAAAGAGCGGCATTGCATATGCTGTCTGACTCCCGGTTGAGTAGACTTTTGTGCCGGGATTGAAGAATTCTTTGTTGAAAGCAATTCTGATCTGTTCAGCCAGGTCAGCATAATATGAAGCATCACCGGATTCACCAATCAATGATGCCATTTTCGCAAGCAGTTTCGCATCATAATAATAAATTGATGTTGCCGTGAGGGATCTGGGTGTAAGCTGGGCAACACCCGGGAATTTGGGTCCCAGGTCGTACCAGTCACCCAGCCCGTGAATCAGAATACCGACAGGTGCAAGAATCCCGAGATAATCCATATAGCGCTTCATCATCGGATATGCTTTTTTGATTGGATCAATATCGCCATACCATTCGTACATATCCCATGGAAGGATAATGCAGGCACTGCTCCATTCAGGAGAATCGCGGAATCCCCCTGAAAATTCCACAAATTCAGGTGCAATATCAGGGACGAGACCGTTATCGAGCTGCGCTTCGATCATATCATCAATCATTTTGTTATACAGGTTATGTATATCGTAAATATATTTTATCGAATTTCCCATCAGGTGTGTCTGTTCCAGCCAGCCCAGTTTCTCACGATGGGGGCAATCAGTGGCAACACTTGCAAGATTGCTTTTTATCGCCCAGTTAATAAGGCTGTAAATAGAGTTGAAAAGTTCATTCGAACATTTAAAGCTGCCGGTTGTTGGTGATGAATTTCTGGTATGCAGTAACTGAAGGCCTGACATAACAGGCAGTTTATCAGGATTCGGCCATCCTGATGGAACTGCTCCCTCGACCTGGACATACCTGAAACCGTAATAAGTAAACCGCGGAGTCCAGGTCTCTTCCTCTGTGCTGCCCGGTGTGTAGGCGAAATAATATGGGGCTCCCGAGGCTCTCTGTGTAACAAGAGAATCATTATCAATAAGTTCAGCAGGGCTCAGACGGACCTCATGCCCTTTTTCTCCTTTTACTTTCAGACGTATAATTCCCGAAACATTCTGCCCGAAATCATAAACATAAATACCGGTTGCGGGGCTGAAAATGCTTACCGGATCAAACTCCTGTATAACCCTGACCGGATAGTCGCTTTCCGGTTTTAGCAACCCTTCCGGTTCCCTGACCGTCAGTGCATTTTTCCAGTTGGTATCGTCAAAATCCCTTGTGTTCCACCCGGGCTGCTCAAGCCTTGCATCGTAATCCTCTCCTCCGAAAATGCTTGTGAAAGTGACAGGTGACGGGGCTGTCATCCAGGTACGGTTAGTTGTCACAACCGACTCCGATCCATCAGTGTATCTGACTTTCAGCTTCAGGATAATTTTTGGAACACCATAGGCTATGACAAGCTTATAATAACGTTCCCTGTTGATATTATAGAAACCATTACCGGCAATAACACCGATTGCATTTTGTCCTCTTTTCAGCTGATCAGTAACATCAAAAGTGTTGTATAAGCATGTCTTGTCATAATCTGTCCATCCCGGAGAAAGATAACGATCACCTGCTTTATTGCCGTTGATATACAACTCATAATGGCCCAGGCCGCTCACAAAGATGAAAGCTTCCCTGATCTTTTTATTCAATGCAAATTCTTTACGGAAATAAGGGATAACCGTCCGCTTTACCGCTTTATTTGCGGGGATCTCCAAACCTTTATGAATCCCCGGCACCAGCAATAATGAGTCGGGGATCTCTTCAAATCCGATCCATTCTGCTCCGCTCCAGTCCTTATCAACGAACAGACCTGTGATAAAAAATGCCGGTTTGCTCCATGGCGAGGCCTTATCATTGTTATCCCAGATCCTGACTTTCCATAAATATTTTGTTCCGGGCTGAAGTTCTGATCCGGAATAGGGGATCCATGCAGATCCTGAAGAAGCAATCTTCCCTGAATTCCAGGCACATTTGTTTTCTGATCTCAGATTGCCTGCATCAGAGTCAAGGATTACCTGGTATGTGGTCTGCGCGGCACCACGGTTTGCAGATGAAGCGGTCCAGCTGAAAACCGGATTTTCCCCGGTTCCTGCGGGATCTTTAAGATTATTGCATTTAAGCTGTTCAACTGAAAGTGAGAAAGGAGTTTCTTGGCTGCAAAAATTCAGAAGTAATGCAGTCAGAATTAAAATAAGTGATCTTTTCATTGCCGGGATAATTGCTATTTATAGTTACTGATCCTGGATCCGGATCAGAAATAAAATTACTAATCCCGGAGGAATAATTCATTCGAATAAAAAGATTTCTTCAATTTTTGAATTAAAAACCCTGGCTATGTCGTAGGCGAGTTTGAGGGAAGGATTATATTTATTCTTTTCGAGGAAAACAATTGTCTCACGCCTCACATTAACTTTTTTAGCAAGATCCTCCTGGGTCATATTGTGCCTTGCCCGGAACTCTTTGATCCTGTTATTCATTTCTGATGCCTCTGAAGTTGAATACCAGCCAGCAGATTGCAAAAGTTATTGCCATTCCAAGAATCCCGGCTCCG
>CAZKMH010000090.1:0-11031 GCA_964553395.1 uncultured Rikenellaceae bacterium
TCGAAGCATTACGCTATGAGTAGTGTAATGCGGAGATCCCGATCGAAGTATCGGGACAGAGGCGCTACGATATGAATAGAACAGGAGGAGGAATTATATTGCCAGAAACTCCTCGATTTTTATTACCATATTTTTAGATCCCGCATAAAATGGGGAGCGCTGATGAAGGGATTCCGGTACAACTTCGAGAATCCTCTTATTGCCATCTGATGCACCGCCACCAGCCTGTTCAGCAATAAATGCTGCAGGATTGCACTCATACACCAGACGCAATTTTCCTTTGGGTGCATTTTCGTTTTGAGGGTACATAAAAACTCCGCCTAAAATCAGGTTCCTGTGGAAATCGGAGACCAGTGAACCAATATATCTTGAAGTGTACGGTCTGCCGGTTTTTTCATCTTTCTCCTGGCAATATTTGATATATTTTTTTATTCCTGCCGGGAAATAAGCATAGTATCCTTCGTTGATCGAATATATTCTTCCGTCATCAGGAGTTTTTATACAGGAATGTGACAGACAGAATTCACCGATTGAAGGATCGAGGGTAAATCCATTTACCCCGTTTCCTGTGGTATAAACAAGCATGGTAGACGATCCGTAAATGAAATAACCCGCTGCCACCTGTTTCGTCCCTTCCTGCAGGAAATCCTCATTCTTAACAGCCTCTCCCTTAGGAGAAATTCTCCGGTAGATTGAAAAAATTGAACCGACAGAAACATTATAATCAATATTTGATGATCCGTCCAGCGGATCCATGCATACTACATATTTCCCCTTCCGTGCAAACTTTTCACTGAAGATTATTTCATTCTGATTCTCTTCGGTTGCAATTCCACAACACTCACCACTTGCACGGAGAGCATCCGTGAAGACCTTATCAGCAAAAACATCGAGTTTCTGCTGATTTTCTCCCTGTACATTCACCCTTCCCGCCCGACCAATAATGTCGACCAGACCTGCCTTATTGATCTTTTTGTTTACAATTTTCGCGGCAGTACCGATATGATTCAACAGATTCGACAGATCACCTTTAGCATAAGGGAAATCCTTCTGACGCATCAGTATGAAATCGGTAAGTGTCGTTATCTTATAACTGTTCATAAGTTCTAATTGATTGAATATTAAGGTCTTTTGTTTTTCCAGAGACTGTAATCATCCCAGTACATCTGTAAAGTTTTACCCTTACTGTGCATAAATCCGATGAGTTCCTTTGAAGTATAGAGTTTTATAGGATTGAAATCGCCAACCCCATCGGGTTTTGGATCCGTGGTGTTATGTGTTACCCTCGTCAGATCAAAGATCACTCTCTTTTCATTTTTCCCGGACGTCATGGCAAGATAGAATTTCCCGGTTTTTTCATTGCCTTCCTTATAATAGAGATCCAGTGTAAACCAGCTTCCGACAGGTACTTCAATCTCTTTATTGGTTTCAGCCCAGATAGTGGTGTATTTCTGACCTCCGGTTTCGAACAGTTCGCAATCCTGGGCATCAAGAATAAAATGCAATTTATCACCGGCACCGGCCTCCTTCCCAATACCAAGGGTTATCCGGAACCTGTATGGAACGTTCTGATTCCAGGTTATATTATTCCAGAATTCCGCAATTGTCAGCCAGTGTACCGCTTTTGGAAATTCTCTTACAGTATTGAAATCATCATGAAGAAATACCCTCACTGACTGATAAAACTCATAGAGGCCGTTATTTCCGTAAATATTCCCCTGGATCCGACCTTTGCTCCCGCTAACATTGGGTGCATCAAGCCAGAATTTCAGAACATGATTTGACGGATTGCCCGGTTCGGGGATGACTTTTGCATACCTCATTGTGGTGTCACCACCCTGGTATTGAAGGTTAAAGTTTCCTATATTCGGGTGGTTATCAAAACTTTCAATCCAGTCATTATGATCCGGAAAACTCTTATCGATACCGGAAATATCAGCATCACCATTACTCCGGATTATTACCTTTGAATCCGCTTCAAATCCCGAATGAAAAATGAGTTCGGCTTCGGGCGGCAAGTTTATAAGATTCTGGTTCGGATTACATCCGGGACTCAGGAAAAATAAAAGCAGATAAGTAAATTCGACCATTTTATAACATTTTAAAGTGAGCATTTTCTATTCCTATAACAAAAATAGCGGGTTAAGCGCTTAAAGTTATTTAATCAACAGGAGAAAATACTCCATATATCTTATTTTTGATTCCAAATCCTGACATATGAAGGTTTTTAAATTTGGCGGGGCATCGGTTAATGATGCCGGAGGTATAAAGAATCTTGCCAATATCGTTACAAATGAGAAGGGAGATCTGGTCATAGTTGTTTCTGCTTTCGGCAAGACCACCAATGCTCTGGAAAAGGTACTTAAATCATGGCTTGCAGGAGAGAAAGATTATAAAGATCAAATGGATAACATTTACAATTATCATTTGTCCATCGCTGATGAACTCTTAGCCTCAGACAACCTTGCAAAAGGCAGGATTGAAAACTCTTTTTCGAGACTTAACAAGTACCTGACATCAACAAAGGCATCAGGGTACGATTTCGAATATGACCAGATTGTCTCATATGGAGAGGTGTGGTCGACATTGATTGTTTCCGAATTCCTTAAGAAGTCGGGGTTGAAGGCGGAGTGGGTTGATATCCGGGATAAACTTGTGACTGATGAAAGGTACAGGGACGCAAATATTCTCTGGAACGAAAGCTCGGCTCGGGTTAAAGCTGCTTTTAATTTTAACGGTTTCCCGGTATATGTAACACAAGGTTTTATTGGAGGGACTAAAGAGGGACAATCCACCACTCTTGGAAGGGAGGGATCAGACTATACTGCAGCAATTATTGCCAATATACTTGATGCTGAATGTGTAGTGGTATGGAAGGATGTACCTGGTGTGCTGAATGCTGATCCCAAATGGTTGTCCAATACCTTACAGCTGGAGGAAATATCCTACAGAGAAGCAGTTGAAATGACCTTTTCGGGTGCAAAAGTGATCCATCCAAAAACTATTAAACCACTTCAGAATAAGAACATACCACTGATCGTAAAATCATTTCTTGATCCTGCCGGCAGGGGCACTCTGGTTACTGACGATCCAATTCTGGGGGAAATAGTGCCGGTATTTATCAGGAAAGAGAGTCAGATACTTATTTCAATTCTGCCCAAGGATTTTTCATTCGTTATGGGTGATAATCTGAGCCGGATCTTTCAACTGTTCATGGAATATGGAATAAAGGTCAATCTTGTCGAAGCCAGTGCCGTCAGCATCGATGTTTGTGTCGATGATGAGAAGGTCAAGGTTGATGCCCTTCTGGATACACTGAAAGATGAGTATTCGGCAATTTATAATGAGAATGTTGAAATGCTTTCGATACGTCACTACACACCTGAGGCGGTGGCGCGGATAACAACAGGACGGGAAATATTACTTGAACAACGAACCCGGAATACAGTTAGGTTTGTGGTTAAAAAGGCTTAAAGGCATTATGGCCTTAGGGCTTTAAGGCCTTTACCCCCCCCCGCTGGCTTCGCTGGCGCCGATTTGCAATCGGTGCCAAAAAGGCCCGGTAAGAATTACCAGCCTGCTTTATTTGGAAGGCCCGGATTACAAATCCGCGCCAGCATTTTGGGGTTCGCGCAAGCATTTTAGAGGTAAATCGCAACCTTAGCGCCGTTTTCATCTCTCAAACCTCAGCCTCTCCCCCCTGTAATCCTCATTCATATCCCCCTTATCATATACGAGGTTCCCGTTAACATAAGTTTTAACTACTCTGGATCTGAAAGTAACATCCTCCAGCGGTGACCAGCCGCATTTGTAAAGAATATTACTCTTTGATACTGTCCATGGGTGATTTGGATCAACAAGAACAAGATCTGCTTTATAACCTTCTCTGATGTATCCTCTCTTTTCAATATTAAACAGAATGGCTGGATTATGACACATTTTTTCGACAACCTTCTCAATACTGAAGATCTTTCTGTGCATCAGTTCAAGCATAACTGACAATGAATGTTGAACCATAGGAGCACCGGATGGTGCTCTAAAGTAACTCTCCGATTTTTCCCCGGCAGTATGTGGAGCATGATCAGTTGCAATTACATCGATCAGGTCATTGCGAACTCCATTGATTAGTGATTCCCTGTCGAATTTAGTTTTTATTGCCGGATTGCATTTGATTTTTGAACCAAGGTTATCATAATCCGAATCATCAAACCAGAGGTGGTGTACACATGCTTCTCCTGTAATTCGTTTCTGTCCGTCAAGCCGGAATGGGCTTAAAAGCTTCATTTCGTCTGCTGTGGTGAGGTGGAGTAAATGAAGGCGGGTATTATACTCTTTTGCCAGGGTTACGGCAAATGAAGAAGATTTGAAACATGCCTCCCGGCTGCGGATCAATGGGTGTTTGCTTACTGGTACTGCTTCGCCATACTGCTTCCGGTAAATCCCGGTGTTCTTTCTGATTGTTGCTTCGTCTTCGCAATGAACCGATAATGGGACATACGTCCTCCGGAACAGCTCACGCAGTGTATTCTCATTGTCAACCAGCATATTGCCTGTAGATGATCCCATGAATAGCTTGATACCGCATATCTTTGCAGGATCAGCATTCATTATCTCATCAAGATTATTATCTGTTGCTCCCAGGTAAAAAGAATAATTGATAAGTGATTTTTCCGAAGCCAGTTGGTATTTCTCTTCCAGCGTTGCGAGAGTCACTGCCTGTGGTACAGTGTTTGGCATATCCATAAATGAGGTAACACCGCCTGCTGCTGCCGCACTTGATTCAGTGAAAATGTCTCCTTTATGAGTCAGACCCGGTTCCCTGAAATGAACATGATCATCTATTACTCCCGGGATGAGTATTAATCCTGACGCGTCAACTATTACCGTTTCTGCCGGTATCTTTATCTCATCCGGCATGCCAATTTCTGCGATCAGATCGTCTTTAACAAGAATCTCCCCGGTGAAAGATTGTCCTTCATTTATAATTGTGGGATTCTTAATTAATATGTTCCCCATTAAAATATCTGGTCTTTATGCCTTTGTGTCGTTGAGCCGTTGCGCCGTTCCACATGTTTTTCCTGTATTTTTTTACCATGCTCCTCAGCTTCATCCTGAGCACGCCCCACAATGCCTCATTAAAAACTCCTCCGGTCATTTTTGATGAACCCAGCCTCCTGTCGGTGAAGATTATCGGCACTTCAGCAATTTTATAACCTAACTTCCAGGCAACAAATTTCATTTCAATCTGGAAACCATAGCCTTTTGATTTTATCTGTTCTGGGTGAATATTCTCAATGACTTCTTTCTTATAGCAAATAAATCCTGCCGTGGTATCCATTATTTTCATCCTGGTTATGAGCCTGACATAAATTGACGCAAAATAGGACATAAGGACCCTTGATAATGGCCAGTTAACCACATTTACTCCGCTGATATATCTTGAACCGATTGCAACATCGGTACCATCATCGTGGCATGATTTATAGAGCCTGATAAGGTCATATGGGTCATGGGAAAAATCGGCATCCATTTCAAAAATATAACTGAAGCCGTTCTCAAGCGCCCATTTAAAGCCGGTTTTATAAGCAGATCCGAGCCCCATTTTCCCGGGACGTTCCAGCAGATGAAGATTTTTAAATTCAGATTGAAGGTTTTTAACAGCAGTGGCAGTTCCATCAGGAGAATTGTCGTCAATGATCAGGATATCATAAGGAACTTCAAGAGAAGAAATTACTTTAATGAGTGGTTCAATGTTCTCCTTTTCATTATAGGTCGGAATAATTACGAGATTCGACATGCAAAGTAAATAATTGCTAAAATACGGAAATTCAATGAATGATAACTAACTTATTTCAATCAATTCCTTTGTGTATCCTGTGTGTTGTCCTTTGTACCCTTTGTGATAAGTATTTTTACCACAAAATAACACAAAGTTCCTCGCCAAGTAACACAAAGGAAAACAACAGATTAAACTAATATCTAATTCTAATAAATATATTCCCGCCTGAGGGATTTAAATTAATAATTCTAATTTTGTCTCCCGTTAATTATTCAGAAATGAGGATTCCGTTCAGGATTATTCTGTTTTGTTTAATAATATCTGTAAATGGTTATTCCCAGCAAACGACCTGGCGTGCAGGATTATTTAATTTTTTCGATAATGCTGAATTTGGCGGCTCTTCGGTTCAGATGCCGCAAACAATGGCTGGTGTGCGGTTTGCACCGGAAATGAATATCGTTTTCGATTCATTGCACAGTATCGTGGCAGGGATAAATCTCCTGCACGAATACGGAAGTGATAAAACAATTCTGGATCTGGCCCCAACTGCTTATTACAGATTTTCAGGTAAACCTTTCAGTTTTACAGTCGGTGCTTTTCCGCGACATTTTGCCCTGGACAGATACCCGCGTATTTTTTTTCAGGACTCACTGACATATTATCGCCCTGAAATGTATGGGATCCTTTGGGAGTACACCGGAAAACAGCTCTTTGCAAATATCTGGCTTGACTGGACAAGTCGTCAGTCGTATGAAATGCGTGAAGCATTCTTTGTCGGTTTTTCAGGGAAGTATACACCGGGGATTTTTTATATCCAGCATTTCAGCTATATGTACCATTTTGCCGGGAAAATGGACCCGATAATTGATGAAGCTCTGCATGATAACCTTCTCTTTCTGACTTCCATCGGACTCGATTACTCACATAAAACTATTTTTGAAAAACTTGAAATAAATGCCGGGTTAGTGGCAGGTCTCGATCGTGCCAGGGCAGATAATACAGGGTGGATCGTAAACACCGCATTTCTTTCAGAAGCCAGGATTGAATATAAAAGGTTAGGGATCTTTAATACATTCTTTACCGGTAACGGACATATGTATTATTATGAGAAACATGATAACGAGCTGTATTGGGGAGATCCCTTCTACAGGGCATATACCTATGATCGATCAGACTTTTATCTTGACTTCATTAAAAAAGATATGGTGAGCGCGAGAATAATTTATTCCCTCCATTTTACCGAAAGGACAATGTACCATCAGCAGGCTTTAAAAGTGTCTGTAAATCTGAATAATATCAAATTAAATCGTTGAAACCTATCCTTAAATTTCTTCAACCTCAGTCTGGTCAGGTGATTGGCGGTGACTATAAGAAAACTTTTGCGATTCTCATGCTCATCTGGTTCATTATAAACCTGATACAAGCAGTTTTTACAGAGGTACTTAGCGACGAGGCTTATTATGGTTTATTCGGCAAATACCTCGATTGGGGTTATTTCGACCATCCCCCGATGGTAGCCCTGATGGTAAGGATCAGTTCAGTTTTTTTTACCGGGAACCTGGGAATCCGTTTTATGTCAGGAATATTGCAACTTGCAACATTATTCCTGATCTGGAAAACAGCCGGATTCAGGGAACCTGACTCCCGGAGAGTTATCCTTTTTTTCATTATTGCCTTTTCAATAAGCCTTTTTCCGATTTATGGGGTGATAGCAGCACCGGATGCACCTCTTTTGTTTTTCACCGCACTGTTCTTTTTAGCAAACAAAAAATTCTTGGCTGATAGCAACCGGACATCGGTTCTATTACTTGCAGTTTCCATGGCGGGAATGGTCTATAGTAAATACCAGGCAGTTCTGGTGATAGGATTTGTTATTCTTTCAAATATAAGATTGCTGAGAAATTACAGGTTCTGGATTTCCGGTATACTTGCCCTGATCCTTCTCTCACCCCATATTTACTGGCAGTTCTCACATGATTTCCCAAGCCTCAGGTATCACCTGATCGACCGGTCAGAAGGATTCAGATGGTTATTTCTGCTTGAATACCTGCCGAATCAGATGGCAATATTTAATCCCTTTACCCTCGGGGCGGTGTTTTATGTTATGGTAAAAAACAAACCTGCCGATCCTTTCACCAGAGAACTTTATTTCGTGATTACCGGATTTTTACTTTTTTTCTGGATTACTGCCTCAACGGGACATGTTGAGCCGCAGTGGACAATTGCATGTTCCATCCCGATAATATTATTGCTTTCGGAAAAGATCCCTGAAAACCCATCACTATTAAAATATACAGGCAGATTCATCCTTCCGTCAATTTTGATTTTGCTGATCGTCAGGATCGTTATGATGACAAATCTCGGAGTCATACGTAAAATGGGATATGCAGACAGGAACAAAAAGTATGATGCAATTGCAAAAGAAGCGGAAGATCTCCCGGTGATTTTTGCCGGCTCTTTCCAGAAGCCGTCTCTTTATAAATTTTTTACAGGCAAAGATGCCGTGGTTATTAGTTCGCTTTATAACCGCCTGACACAGTTTGATATATGGCAGTTTGAAAAAAAATATCATAATAAACCTGCTTTTGTCTGCATAAGTGCAGCGAACCGGTCACAGGTTTACGAAACAGGAAGCCTGCAATTCAGCGGCTTCAGGACCGACAGCCTGCAAACGGTGAACCGGGTAAAAATAGTCTTCAGCTTAAGCGATACCAGGTTAAATCCGGGTGATACAGTCAGCATTCCCTTCAGTATGCTGAATCAGTATGATTATGACATTGATTTCGGTCACCGTCAGTTCCCTGTCGAGGTATGTATGTCCTTCCTGAAGGATGAAGATGAATATTTTAAGCAGGCTTCTCTCGACAAACCTGTGGGAGTTATCCATACCGGTTCTGTTATGAACAGAACACTCTCAGGTATCATTCCTGACCTGCCGGAAGGGAAATTTCAGTTTGGGATCTCACTTAATAATGTATTCGGACCGGCTATAAACAGCAACTTTGTTAAAATAACAATAGGACGAGATGATTGATAAGATCTTAATTATAAAATTTCTGAAGTTCTGCGCTGTCGGTTTTTCAGGGATGCTGATCGATTTCGGCACCACCTGGCTTCTAAAGGAAAAGATCAGGATCAATAAATATATTGCCAACTCCACAGGATTCATTCTTGCGGCTACATCCAACTATATCTGGAACCGAATATGGACATTCCAGAGTGAAAATGAAGAGATCGCGTTTGAGTATTTTTCTTTCATACTAATTGCAGTTGCAGGACTGGGAATAAATAATCTTGTCATTTATTTGCTCAATGACAGGCTAAAAATCAATTTTTATCTCTCCAAGCTGTTTGCCATCGGAGTTGTAACTATCTGGAACTTTCTAATGAATTTCATTATAACATTCGGGTAAGTAAGAAACAGATTTCACAGATCAGTTGTTATTATTATCCGGACTGAACAGAAAGACAAATAAAAAATGCTTAAATGTGTATTTTCTTTTATCTTTTGTTTAAGCCTTTTTTTAAAGGACAGCTGGGCAGTAACTGTAATTCCGGACTCGTTGATTGTCAGTGGAGTAATAATTGAAGGAAATTATGTGACCAGTGAAAAGTTCATTTTCCGCGAGCTTACTTTCAGTTTAAATGATACTGTTCACAGTAATGTGATAGAAGATTTAAAAAGGACCAGCATCAATAATCTGGTTAAAACATCACTCTTCAATTTTGTTGAAATAGATGCAGCTGAATCGTTACCCGGTTTTGTGAAATTTACAATCAAGCTTACAGAAAGATGGTATATCTGGCCTACAGGTTACCTGAATCACACCGATCGTAATTTCAGTGAATGGTGGCGAACGAAGGATCTGAGTAAGCTGGAGTATGGTGTTGGGATTAAGATCAATAACCTGAGGGGAATGGGTGAAACCCTGCTGCTGAATTTCCGGCCTGGAAATTTTACCAGATATGAAATGGAATACAGGGGGCTTTTTCTGGATAAGGCAAAATGCCATTCTTTGTCTTTCCTTACCTCCTGGTCAGCTAAAAAGATTCTCCCGTATGTTATTGAATCCGATAAACAAGTTACGCTAAAAGAGAATTCCTATTTGATAAAGAGTTTTATGGTCAATGTTCATTACAAGTACAGGAAAGGGTATTTCAACACACATAACATTGAACTCGGGTATTCAGATGACAGGATTGCAGACACAATATATACCCTGAATCCGTACTATGCGGGTTCAGGCAGGAACAGGCTGAGTTATTTCAATCTGAAATATGAATTCCGTCGCGATAATCGTGATTCCCACATTTATCCGAAGACCGGGCATTTGCTGGTTGCAGGCTTTAACAGGAAAGGACTGAATATGGTTCACGGGGAATATAATTCAACAGATATTTTTGTACAATTCTACATTTATAAAAAGGTTATTAAAAGATTTTACGTTGCAACAGGACTCTGGTATCATTCGGTTCTGGATGATGAGTATGTGTTTTCAACGACAACAGGACTGGGGTATCTTGATCTTGTCAGGGGTTATGAGTATTATGCCGTAAATGGTGATAATGCGTTTTTGTTTAAAAGCCTTGTAAAATATGAAATCTTACCAATGAAGGTCATCAATATGAAGATCTGGCCAATCCGGAATCTGCATCAGTTTAACAGAGTCCCGGTTGAAATTTATTCAAACCTGTTTTTTGACGCCGGGTATGTGAATGACAGATATGGAATGTATAAAAATTATAATAGTACTCTCGTTAACAAAATGATGTACAGTTTTGGAATGGGTATCGATTTTGTAACTTACTATGATAAAGTCTTCAGGGTGGATTATTCTTTTAATGCATTGGGAGAGAGAGGTTTGTTCATACACTGGAAAGCAGCTTTCCGGTGAAACAGGGTAACTCTGGTTCCTAATTTATTTTATCCGCTGATTTTTTTTAATTCAACTATTGCATTGAAAGAATCAATTTATATCTTTGCACCCGCTTTAAAGAATAAAGGTTCATTTAATATTTTGCGGGGCGGATAAAAAGTAATAACTTTAACGTCCCAAAATTAAAAGTAAATACTCCGGATCAAATTCTGTGGAGTAGAAATAAGACCCTCCTTCGCCGCTCCGTAGCTGAAGCTATGAAGCGTAAGCGACAATGCTACGGAGGGAACCACCTACGCCAAGGCTTCGGTGGTCAATGAAAGTTCTTTGAAATTATGAAGTAGCAACCAGGCGAGATAGAGAATCTCGTCTAAA
>CAZKMH010000091.1:0-11016 GCA_964553395.1 uncultured Rikenellaceae bacterium
CCGCGTATTCCTGGCAATATTCAGGTACCAGTGCTCAAGATCGTATCCCTCTTGCCCTGTACAGGTATGAACTATTGCCAGATCCATCCATGGTTTCTGAGGCCATAACGCATCCTCGGTTGTCCCGTCGGAAGAGCAGACCGGATGAAGAAACGGATCATTTTCCTTCAAATAATTTCCGGCACTGTCCTGAAATGCTTCATTTGCAATATATTCATTCATAATTTCCCAGGTCAGAAGATTACTGTATTTCGATAACCGTTTAATAGTATAATCCCAGTAAACTTTCTGCACCGGGACATCATCTGTTTCAGGCCTTAAACGCATGTACAAAACCAGGTCAATACCTATACCATTCTTTCCTGCCAGGTCAATTCGCCTCTCAACCTCGTTCCAGTACTCTTCATTGAAGCTTTGAAAGTCGGGATTGTCTCTGGTGCCCTGCCATGGCCAGTTATCATATCCGAGTGTTTCGAAATAGGGTGAACCCTCGAGACAAACCCTTATTACATTGGCTCCGTGTTTCTTTACTCTTTCAAGGACTTTCTCCGGATCTTCGGCGGCAAAATAAGCCCATTCGGTTTTATTCAGGACAAACAAGTATTTCCCTTCCGCATTTACCAGCTGGTTGCAATAACGGGAACTTGCCTGGTATGGAGAGCTCCATATGTTATCATATCTGATAAGATCACTCGTCTGATTTTCTGGGACATTACATGAAAGGGCTGAAATACAGATTATTACTATTAAAATATTCTTCATTTCGATTCGGTATTATCATTTGTTAACTGTCAATTTATTTTTTGTATCCGTTAAAGCATTTACTACCATTATCATCGTTCTGTTATTGTCAGTGTCCTGATCATGTACTTTCCCGTCATTTATGGGTTCAACAATAATCTGCGGATACTGCGGCTCCGGCATGCCGGTATTTGAAGTTTCGTATTGACCATCGCGTCCGCCCAGTTTCCAGATTATAAGGTCGAGTGACGGAATCACACAAAAGCAATGACCCCCTGAACCAAATTTCCAGAATGCATCCCGGGGCAGTTCACTGATCTCCCCACCGGTATTCACATTGAATTGCAGGCTGTAGGGGTAATGAGGATTATATATTATTGCATTTGTTGCCTTTTGAATGTATTCTCCGGGGACCAGCTGTTGATTTACCCATTTCCCCATATGCAGCAACAAATAGCAGAAACGGAGCATATCGGTACTTCTGAGTGCGATTCCCCCTCCTCCCGGTGTATGAACCAGCAGCGGCTGGTTATTGTTTGCATACCCCCATCTGCCCCAACCCATCGGAAGTGCAAGGTGTTCCTTTATAAATTCTTTTAGTTCTCCACCTGTAACATGACGCAGCATCACCGAGGCATTGTGAATAGAAGAAGTGGCGTACGAGTATCCCCCGCCCGGTTCACACCATAGTGATTTTGTGGTAAATGGGATTTTCCCCATCATCCCATCTTCCCTGCCCAGACTATAGACATCAACACCACAATACCACCCATCGGGGCCGACCGGATCAATTTTTGAGGGCGTTCCGTTTATGTAAACAGGATTATTTCCCCTGATGCCTGCCGTGAAAGCCAGAAGCTGACCTAGTTTGATCTTCGACATCCGGGGATCCGGGAGCGGGAATGCTTCAGAGGGCATTAATTCAGTCGTATATACTTTTTGCTCCAGGCCATCAGGAAATTTATCAGGACGTTCACTTAACAAAATTCCGATAGAGATGCTTGTAAATGATTTCCCGCAGGAAGCAAGATTGGGGGTTGCCTCACGATCACCTTTACCGAAATAATTTTCATAAACAAGCCACCCGTGGCGGACCACCAGCAAACCTCCATTCTTTGTTGTTGTTCTCACGAAATTGAATGCATCATCGAGTTTGCTTTTATCAATACCGGTGATCTTTTGTATTTTCCTTTCATCGTTCAGAGTCCTCCATCCTCCCTCTGAGTCGGGAGGGGGGTAGTATTCTTTCCCGGCATTACACGATAAAAGGAAGCAGAAAACAATTAATATCCACCAATTTCTTAATTTCATTTCATTTATCGTTCCTATGAGATTTATTAAGCGGTAAGGAAGGCACTACGGATTGACGGTCACAATAACCCGCCCGTAACTAAACAAGGGCGGATCACCATCATTTTTCAGTTCGAATATTATATGGATCGTTTCAGGCTTTTCAACCTGAGGAGCGGTGAATGCTGCTTTTAATCCGTCAGCACCATCCAGGTTTATCTGCCCCCTGAAAGTTCCGGCTTCACTGTAAACAAACCATCCGGGAATAATATTCCTTCCATCGGGATCATAGGACCTGACCGCATTAAGCCGGACCACTTTTCCTGACTTTGTGCTGATCCGGATTATCCCGGGATTATTCAGTCCGCTTAAAATTGCTACCGGGTGGTGATTAGCTTCACCATAGCTCCTGATACACCAGTCCATTCTCACCCGGAAATCGTTCTGGAAGGCTTCTGCCCAGCGTGCCAGCATATTGTCACGGTTAGTTGAATCATTCCATGAATCCGCCTGATTAGCCCAATAATAGTTCTTTCCGGGGTGTTCCTCATTCAGTCCGTAGCGACCGACCCAGCTTCCCCATCCCGGTTCATAAGGATTGTTCATGCCTGTCGGGACGAGGTACAGGAAGCTCATTGTATCGCCCTCTTTCTGCGGATAGTTAGTATTCAGAGGATACAATGCACCCAGCGGACCATGTCCGGTCCTGACGTCATGTTCTATGTTAAAACCTCCGGCTGTGGAAGTCAACGGAGAAAACCTGTGATACCACCTTTTACCGTCGACAGGAGGCCTCCAGGTGTCGATCCAGAAAGGAAATGGCGGATTGATGGTTGTTGTATGATCTTCAAACTTATCGGATGAACTGAGATATATGTGGTTTTTAAATTTTGCATATCCTTCCGGACCACGTTCCTTTAACACTTTGTCCAGAGCCCTCATCATGCAGCTTTCCGAGCTCCCATAGTCGGTACCCCAGTTGCAAAACCAGACAGGACGGGGATCCGGTGAATCTACTGAACGCATAATAAGATCCACACCTTCATCAGTATCATCGTAACCGGGAACAGTAACCTGAAAAAGCTTTTCCGGTTTTGGATAACCATCATTATGCAATATCAAATTCGGATAGCATTCAGCATAAGCGTTAATAAAAGCTTTTACAATTCCAAGTCCGTCACGTACCGGATTTCTATTTTCCGGTGTTCTGGCTATACGCCGATTGGCTATAATGCCTTCAATGTCGAATACGTTAGCATACAGGATGAACCTGACAAGCGACTGTTCGTCATCCGGATCTCCGCCGGCATCAGTTTCGATAATGATCCGCAACTTTTCACCCGGACTGGTTCGCTTCCGGGATCGGTCAGCAGGCAATGGGATTGAAGCCCTAAATGCATAAAGAAATGCAGATCCTGCCAGAGTTTGTTTAACAAAATCCCTTCTTGTACTCATTGTTAATTATTTCACAGATACTACAATTTTCGGATATCCGGAGCAGATTGATGAAATAATTTATGAATCAGCCCTGCTCCACTGATTTCCGGTTTTCTTTATCCTGAATAATTCTATTGCATTATTTCTCAGGATCTTTTCAGCGATTTCAATTGCCTCATTTTCTGTATAATATCCGTCGCTAACCATTTTTGTTAAGACTTTGGTGACGACTTCCCGTGCCATCACTGAATGTCCGTAAGTCCACTCTATGGAAGCATCTCCTCCAAAGGCCAATATTTTATTTACAGGGACCGTAAGGAGCCATTCTTCCAGGTATCTTTCGCTTGCAGCCGGAGAAATGATGTGCATCCAGCACATATCAATATAAACATTAGGGTAATGTTTGGCCAGATATGACAGTTCGTGCATATACGGATAGCTGCCATGAAAAATCACGAATTTTGCTTTTCTGAATTTCAGGAACAGGTTGCTCAGATGAAGGGCATTGGTATTTTCAATCGGATTGCTTCTGAAGTTCCTGGAGAGCATCCCTGTATGTATCTGAAAGGGAAGCTCATATTTTTCAGAACAGGCCACTACCTTATGAAACATATAATCCTGAAGCTTTCTGCCGGCATCCGCATCAGGTGCCTGTGATGATTTTAAAACTTTTGAGAAAAATTGATCAGCAACATCTTCCGGGACATCCTCAAAATAAAGCTTGCGGCTGTAGGCAAGACCTGTTTTTATTCCAACGATACTTTCTTCATCAATAGCTTTATTGAATGCCAGGTCAAGGGCATTAATATAATCCGAAAGTGAATTGATCTTTACACCATATTGGGATTCAATAGTCCTTATATTATTCGGATTCACTGTAATAAAATTGTCAAACCGGCGTACCTTCACGAAAAATTCCGGAGGATATTCATTCCCCGGTCTTGCATACTCTCCGAGTGGATCAACTATCGAGACATCAACATGGGATTTATCTTTCAAAACATGGTTATACCAGCCTTCCGTTTTGCGTGTATCCCTCATTTTACTGTCAATTTCTTTATAGGAGATTTCATTGATTACATCAACGTCAAATAGTCCCTTTACAGTAATCTGAAGAGCCTGGCCATAGCCTGTATTTTTTGAATTCTCCCAGTAGGTGGAGAAAATGTTCCATCTTTCTTCACCCGGCTTTTTATTATCCAGCATAATTGCCAGCTCATCGTTGCTCATTCCCGATGAGAGCATGTCTGCCTGCAGGTATCCGATAACCAGGGAGAAGAAATCGCTTTCAGATTTTATACTTCCGGATTCCGGAATAAAATGTTCGTGGGTGTCGACTAACCATATTTTATCGACGGCTGTTTTAATTCTTTTATACCTTCCGGATTCACCGGAATCGCAGGAATTAAGAAATATTAAGCTGCTTATAATCAGGATACTAAAAAGATTTAGTCTATATCGAAGATTTGGGAAGGCACGGATTACAACCGAGGAGCGCTTCAGCGCTCCGAGCTCGGCGAAGCCAAATCCGCGCCAGCGGTGATTGGTTATCATTTTTCGACTATTGAATTGAGCACAAGTTCCAGCGTTCTGACATTAATATCACCGGTAGCGGTAATTTTTTCGGTAGGACCATATTTAGCCGTAGGTTCCGGCTCCGGTAACCCGGTATCATTTGTCCCGTACTGGCCATCGCGTCCGCCAAGTTTCCAGACAACCATGTCAAGGGATGGCACCACATATAAGCAATGGCCTCCCGAACCGCCTTTCCAGAATGCATCTCTGGGAAGCGTACTTTCCTCGCCATTGGTATTAACGTCAAACTGAAGGCTATAAGGAAAATGCGGGTTATATGGAGAAGCAGTAGTCGCTTTCTTAAGATAATCAACCGGCACAATTTGCTGGCCACCCCATTTTCCATTATGCAACAACAAATAGCAGAAACGAAGCACATCGGTGCTTCTGATAGCGGTTCCACCTCCCCCGGGTGTATGGTCAACACGGGGCTGATACTTATAGCCGAATCCCCATGTTCCCCACCCCATCGGCTTCGCCAGATGAGTTTCCATATATTCTTCAAGCTCAATCCCGGTAATATGCCTAAGTATTATTGAAGCGATGTGAATTGAAGCCGTGGCATAAGAGTAGCCGCCTCCCGGTTCACACCATAGTGTTTTGGTCGAAAACGGTACATTGCCCATTCTGCCCTCCAGTCTGCCCAGAGCATTACTGTCGACGATGGAATACCATCCATCCGGCCCGACAGGGTCAATAGTTGAAGGTTTCCCGTTTACGTACACCGGGTTGTTACCTCTGATTCCAGCTGAAAATGCCAGAAGCTGCCCTAGTTTTATATCCGCCATCTTCGGATCAGCAAGGGGGAAAGCCATCTCAGGAAGGTAGGTCGGGGTGAATATTTTCTGATCAAGACCGTCAGGAAAAAGTTCCGGGCGCTCACTCATCAGTATGCCAAATGAAATACTTGTGAATGACTTGCCACACGATCCCATATTGGGTGCTGCATCGCGCTGCCCTTTACCAAAATAATTCTCATACACCAGCCATCCATGCCTGACGACCAGTAAGCCTCCGTTTTTAGTCGTAGTCCGGACATATTCAAAAGCTTCATCCAGCTTAGCTTTATCTATACCTGTTTTTCGCAGGATCTGCTTTGAATCGGTCAGACTTCTCCAGCCTCCAAGCGAATCGGAGGGCGGAAAATAGGTATCACCTCCGGAAGTGCCGTGTTTATTCCCACATTGGGTAAAAATCAAAAAAGAAAATAAAAAGATTATTGATCTCATGTACCTGTTATTTAATGCATTAGTTAAATGATTTGTTTACTCGGGGAAAAATTTTCTCAGAAAAGCAATGCTTTGCTCTGCCCAGCTTCTTTCCTTTATAATTGTTTTATCCAGGGTTTCTTCAGGGGGAGTCCATTGTTCGAGGATGGCAGTACGGCATTTTGAGGTAAGCTGTGAGAGCATCCATTCAAGAGGAAGGGATCCTTCACCGAAAGGCTTGCCTTCGACATCAAAGCCCATCATGTGAAATTTCCTCTTAATGGATACTTCTTTAAGATGAAAGTTAACAGCGTGGGGTGCCAGCTGGGTCACAACTTCATGAAATCCTTCACCGGCTCCAAGCGAATTTGCACAATCGAGACAAATACCCAGATATGGGCTGCCAACCTCTTCAATAATCCGGAGGAACTGACGTGCCGGGAATCTGTCATGATTTTCAAGAGCCAGGATTATGTTACGTTTTTTGAATTCAGATTCGGCGTTCTTTATTATAGAGATCACATCATTTAATTCAGGCTTATAGCCCTCTCCATCGATAACAAACCGTAGGATCTTCGATCTCATTTTCACCGCAATAGACAAGTATGACTCAAGGTTTTCAGCCGGCATCCTCTTTGCCCCGGTTTCGAGCTCTATTTTATCCGCAGAAGCAACTCTGATAAGCCTGTCCAGTTCATCATCCGCCATCTTATCCAGAGGCATGTTATCCGCAATCTGCACGAGACTGATACCAAGTTTCTTTGCCATATTCAGTATGTCAGTCCAGTTCAGGGGATACGGCGGCATATGCCCTTTGACTCCCACCGCCCAGGTAAATGTATAACTGCTTATGCCAAGTTTCATGATTTTGAATTCAAAATTATTTTCTGTTACAAATATATTGGTTAATTAACTTATTATTTCAGGCCTTTATTAAGTCTGAATTCCCTGGAGCGGTTGAGGTAATCATCCAGAAGTTCAAGGTCAAATTCCTGTATCATCTGATCAACTGTCACATTATCAACTTCACTTGTAACAAGGACCGAGGCAAGTTTGCCGGGATCAGAAATTATGACCCCGGGACCATATTTTTCTTTTAAGGCTGTAAATTTTGGTCGATTATAATCGAGGTGGACCAGTTTACTATCAAGGTTTATTCTGGCTACAGCAAAATCATAATAATTCGTACTGGCAGCCATGATCTCTCCTGTCGGATCTCGTATCTCAGAAGGATTTCCCTTATAGACCGAACCAATAAAATAAGCTCTGCAGGAATATGCCCAAAGATTTTGGACAAGACCTCCGTGATACATAGAAGAAAACAGGATAATATCAGGCTTTTTGGCAGCAAATTGCAGCCGTAATTCATCAAAATTAAGGTCGAAGCAGATTATCATAGCCACAGTTCCGAAATCACATTGAAAAACCGGAGCATCATTCCCTGCCTGGGTACCTCCCTCCATTTCTCCTATGGTAGGAAAATTCTTGTCGTAAATTCCCGCTATCCTGCCGTTTCTGTCGAGCAGGACGCATGAATTGCGCCAGATACCTTTATCATCCTCCCGTAACATTCCAAAAGCAATATAACACCGGTGTCTCCCGGCAATACCTGCAAAAAAATCGAGAACCTGATTTTTCCTGACTTTGAGATATGCCTCTCCTGCACCTGACATATCGCAGAACTCCGGCAACACTATAAGATCGGGTTTATCGGGCAGTACCTGATCCAGTTCTTTCTGCCAGAATGAGATAACCTGTGAAACAATCTTCTGCGGATCCTGACTTTTATCAAGGGAAGGAGCCGCTCCGATTGTGGCTACTGTAATATAGTTAGCCGCTGACAGTTTAACTGTGGCAATAATGAAGACAATTGCGACGATACATACAAAAGATTTAATTCTGGTTCCGGAATTATTTCTCATAGCATTTGTTATTTATGATTCTAAAATAATATAAATTGAACGATATCTGATTAAATAACGGTAAACCATAAAGAAATATCAAATGGCAATTAGCGTATTGATTTCTAAGAAATGTTCCGGAGGGAGGAAGCTAATTTACATGGTGACTGGCTGCATGGAGCAATTTACGGGCATAATCAAATCCCGAATGCCCTACCTGAAGCATGGGAACACGGGTTTCGTATCTGATCTGAGCAAGACTGACCTGTCCCAGGACTATCACATCTACCTCTTTCTGAAGTTTTTCAAGTTCGCTGTAAATCAGTTCATTATGTTTATCGATTTCGCCTGCAAGAAGGTGTTTGAAAGCTTGTTCGTTAATTACCGTCTTAATTGTAATTTCCTTCTGTATATCTTTTGCTTCTATTTCAAGCAGCAATTTAGTTGCAGGGGCGCTCGTCGGAACTGTAGCCAGGATACCCAGTACTTTACCTTTGGAAACTGCTTCTCTAGCCATTGGCTCATCGATATTGAATATTGGTTTTTTAATCAGCTGCCTTGCCACCCTGGTACAGGGTCCCATTGTTGTGCAGCTGCACATTGTGACATCGGCATTCATGTAATCGGCAGCCAGAAAATAATTCACCATCCGCTTGGTAACCGCTTTGGTCGGACCTCCATTCAATAATGATTCAGTAAGCAGCGAGTCATCCATTATATTTACTATTTCCACATCAGAATTCTTCTTCTGCCATGGATCAGCAAAAGGTTCGATTACTGATTTATTGTACCAGCTAACAGTATGGATAAGTACAAGTTTCTTCATAGCCAAAAAATTTATTCCCTTTAGTTTCTTATTGAACTAGTTTTAATTTGATCGAGGCAACCGATTTGCGGATATGGCTGCGCATGTATTCTTCAGCCAGTCCGCCATCCCTGGTCTCTAACGCAGAAATTATCATCATGTGTTCAGTCAGCGTCTCTTCGGGTTCGCGTATAAGACCATGTTTATAAGTCTGACCATAAACATGTACTATCTGGTCAATGCGGATAAGGTAATTGTTCAGGCTGAACTGAATAAGTTTTCTGTGAAATTCAGAATCAGCCTTCAGATAAGCCTTACGGTTTATCTTTTTTGTCTTCATAAATGGTCTGAAAAGGGATTTCAGCTCTTCAAGCTGCACATCCGAAATTCTCTCTGCTATAATTCTGATTGCAGTCGTTTCAATTCCCTGCCGGCATTCAAATGCATCAATCAGGTCATTCACATTCACTGACTTTACATACATTCCCCGTCGTGGAATGCTTTCCAGAAGCATCTCATGTTCGAGTATCTGAAATGCTTTTACAAGGGGAGTCCGGCTGACACCCAGCCTTTCTGCCATTTTTTCCTGGTATAGTTTTTCGCCAGGTTTAAGTTCGCCGCTCAGTATCATGTCTTTGATAATCTGGTAAACATGATGAACCAGAATATATTTTTCAAGCGGAGACATATGAAAATTTTGAATTCATAATTCAAAATTATTACTTAAATTTAAATAAGAGAGAGTTTGTGAAGAATAATTTGTTAAGACTCAGGAAAATTCAGTTGGTCTGTTGAGGATTTGCCGAAATAATCAATATTGCAGCATCATCCTGGATTTCAGAGTCGATAAAATATTTCTTACCACCTGAGATATTTTCCAGGTTCCTGACTTCACCGCTTTTGATATCCAGGCAAATGACCTTATAAACACTGGTCATATCTGAAAGGTCTATTGAAAAGGAACCTCCTTCGTCCAGAAACACTGCAAAATTATCTCCATACTTCCCGCACTCACCACGATCAACAATACCCGGGAGCGGTGCAAACTCATCCAGGTCATCGATCAGAACCTTATAGAAATCAGCAAAATAGCTCATCCTCAGGATCCCGGTATCTGATAAGACCAGGTAGTCATACAGGGAAATATTTTGTTTTTTTGCTTCATCCGGTGGGAAGGGTGTATTGATTCCACTGTGGTTACGCATCAGGCTGCCCATTGTCGGGAAGGCCATAGCATGAATGAAATTGCGATGTGTGTTCTGAATGCCCACATCCTGGTCGCCATCCATTTCGTACCAGTATTCCTCATACCATACAGGCTTGTTCCATTTACGCAGCTTATATGCATTCAGGTATTGATCGGGCGAGGTCCTGTCGCCCTCCTGTACCTCAATGAAATCAATGTCCGGATCACCTGCAGCACTTGTATCAACCCGTGTATTGTGACTGCCGGCAGGATGCCTGTAGGGGTCATTTTCTTTAATGAGCTTGGCATAGTGTTCACCCACCCATTGCCATGTTTTATCTTCAAGTGCAAATCTGCCCTGAGCTTCGTTAAGCTCTCCAAAAAGTCCCCAGCGGACATTGAATGCCGAATACCTGGCAATAATATACCTGAACCACCTGTCGTTGCTTTCAATAGTTTTAAATTTCTGAAACCACTGGCTGTTATCAGGGAAACCTCCTATCACCAGACCCATCATAATACCTTTGTCATTCGCATACTGAACCATCGGATCGAGCTGCTTCTGAAAAAACTCAACAAGAAGCCTGTCTGTTGAGGGATCCCGGTTTTCAAACGGGAACAGATCTGTCCTTGTATATTTGCCCAGCCATACACATCCCATAAATGAATTGTAATTGCGATCGTGCAGGACATTCATCCACTCTTTCCATTCGGGCAGGAAGAACTCTTCGGAAAATGACCACTGTGTCTCACCGACCGGGAGAAAAGGAGTTCCATCACTCAGTTTCCATGAGAATGAGTCATTTTTCCCGAGAAATCCGTGATAAAGAATGTTAGATTTTAAGTGTTCCTCCGATTGTTGTACTGCAGTCA
>CAZKMH010000092.1:0-5830 GCA_964553395.1 uncultured Rikenellaceae bacterium
CAATTTCAAGCGCCTTGTCGAGCATATCCCAGCGATAGGCTCCTTTTTGCGGTTCCAGGAACTTCCAGTAGATCCTCCAGTAGGCAATTGTTGTTGCCGGGTGATCCTTGTTTGTCAGATCACCATTAAAATTTTGATAATCAATGGGAAAGCCTTCAGTCCACCCGGAACCCGCATTAAGGTCATCACCGTTGAACCGTTGGAAGGTCATAAATCCAATGCCGGGATTGATAAGAACATCATTGATCACCTTCGGTTTAATTACTGTGAGATGATCGGGATTTTGTCCGTCCGAACCTGGTGACATCACCAAAAATAGAAGGGATGTCAAAAGAGAGGCAGGAAGTGTAAGGATTTTTCTCATCAGATTTGATTTTGACTATAAACACGCGGTAATTTTATTATAGATAGTTCAGATAGAAGAATTTATATCGGGCATAGAATTATCCATATTCAAAATTAAACCTTAATCTAATAAAAGTCAAGGATTTGATTACCGAAGAATTTTTTTACTTTTATATAATTATATGACTATCGGCAATCATGAATAATAAATTGCAAATCGCTTGAAAATCAATGGATTTTTATGCATGATTCCTGATACTCATTTATAATTAAAACCAGGGTGATGAAAGAAAAGATATTCCTCATTTTAACAATTGTCCTCATTTCCGGTTGCGGAAACAGAGCTTATTACAACATTGAGGTTGAGAATCCTGTTTATCTGCCAGATGTTGTTTTTCAGGGTTTTGAAGATCTGACAGCTCCAGGATTCAGCCATCTTATTCAGAAATATCAATTAGATACAATTTTTCACGGTGAGACAGATGAACTCAGAAGGATCCTGTTACTGCGGCACTGGATAAAATCAGTGATTGCTATTAATGATTTTGGCGATCCATATCCCGGAGAAGGAAATCCGGAGGGCATTCTTGATGCAGCGCTAAAAGGACAGGGATTTCACTGCGGTCATTTCATGATTGTTCAGAATGCCATTCTTAATGCCTACGGATATGTGACAAGGACTCTTGGTGCTGGTCCGGGAGTCAAAGGAGGGCCCGACGGCCATCACGGGATAAACGAAGTGTGGTTGAACCAATATAATAAATGGTTTTTGTCAGATGCTAAATACGACCATCATTTCGAAAAGAACGGAATTCCTTTATCTGCCCTGGAGGTAAGGGATGAATTTCTTAAAAATAAAGCAGCCGACATTATAAAAGTAAAAGGACCTGAGCGCGTTCCGTTCGATATTGATGCTGAAACCGGATACAGTAAGATACAAAATGCCCAGACCTATACATGGATTGAATGGCATGCATACAGTGATAGTTTTACAAGATGGCCCGAACCAAAAGATCTGTTGATTATGTATGAAGACGATTATTTTAAGAACAATACATGGATCTGGGACAACAAACCTCACTGGGCTTATGCCAAACCCGAATTCATGAAACTGGTGCAGGAAAGGAATGCGATTTACTGGACTCCTAATACTATTGCTTCACATGTTGAAATCAGCGGAAAGGTTGCGCATATTGTTTTTAAATCAACAACACCCAATTTAAAGGAATATCAGATGAAAGAATTGCCGGACGGAGAATGGGGAAAGGCAGAAGAGAGTTTTGATCTTCCGCTTAAAAAACAAAAATATGAACTTGTATTCCGGGCAGTAAACATGGCTGATGTGTCGGGTCCGGAACACAGGATCATAATTGACAGTAAATAAAAATCAGTTTTGTTCAGGGAAAAGATTCATTATGAACAAGGTGTTTCAACCTTTCAAAGGAGTAGATAACCCCGGGCCCCGGGGAATGTTGAATTTATTACGGATAACAGGAAGATTCCTCACAAGTTTTATCCTGGTTTTAATACCGGGGTACCTGTCTGGTCAGGAAACAGATTCAACAGAACAAAAAATCTCTCTTTTGTTTATGGGTGACATAATGGGACATGATTCACAGATTTCGGCAGCCCTGAACAGTGAATCGAAAACATACGATTATAATGAGGTCTTCAGGTACCTTAAACCGATAATATCCGATGCTGATTTCGCCACTGCGAACCTCGAAGTAACCCTGGCAGGACCACCATACAAAGGATACCCGCGGTTCAGTTCACCCGTTGCTCTTGCAGCAGCATGTATGGATGCAGGAATCGATTGTCTTGTCACCGCGAACAATCATTCCGCAGATCGCGGCAATGAAGGTATTGTAACTACTATAAACAGACTCGACAGCATCGGCATACTGCATACAGGTACATTTCTTAATAAATCATCAAGGGACTCCCTCCAGCCACTTGTTATTGAAAGAAAAGGAATATCATTTGCCCTGCTGAATTATACATATGGGACCAACGGAATCCCGGTACCTCCTCCCGAAATTGTAAACATGCTCAAGAAGGACCTGATTGCCAGCGACATAGAGAAGGCTAAAAATTTGAATCCCGGCATTATTGTATTAAGTCTCCACTGGGGAACCGAATACGATACTGTACCATCGAAAGAACAGGCAGATCTGGCACAATATTTTTTCTCGAGGGGTGCGGATATTATAATAGGATCCCACCCGCATGTAATTCAAAAAATGATCTGGTACAATGATACCGGTAGTTTAAAGAATAAAGCGGTTGTCTTTTCCATGGGGAATTTTATTTCGAACCAGCGAAAACCCAGAACTGATGGAGGTACAATGGTCAGGATCGAACTGACCAGAACCGACAGCTCTGTCGTAATTTCGGATGCGGGATATTGTCTTACCTGGGTCTACACTCCACTGGAAAACTCCCGAAGAAGATTCTATATTCTTCCATGTTCAGAATTTGAGAATAAACCGGACTTCTTCACTAATCCTTCTGATTATGGCATGATGATGCGATTCATTAATGGATCCAGAAGACTTCTTAATAAACAGAATATTGGATTCAGGGAGTTTATTTATAAAAATTACGATATTTGCGGAAAATAAAATGAATTTAAACCTGATATTTATTAGATGAACGATTCCATAGTACTTCTGTCTGCAACCGCAATTTCGCTGGGATTCCTGCATACGCTTTTTGGACCTGACCATTACCTTCCTTTCATTGTGCTCAGCCAGGCGAAAAAATGGACACTGAGAAAAACAATGTTCATAACATTCATCTGCGGACTCGGACATGTTTTAAGTTCCGTTGTCCTCGGACTGGCTGGTATCGCAATCGGAATATCACTGAACAAACTTACCTCTGCAGAATTATTCCGGGGAAATATTGCAGGCTGGCTTTTTATTGCTTTCGGACTCGTTTACATGGTAATCAGTATCAGGAACCTGATCAGAAATAAGAAGCATAGCCATTCTCATTTTCATATCGGTGGAGAACAGCATTCCCATGTGCATGATCATAAAAAGGAGCATACACATGTGCATGAAAATGATGTGGTTAAAACAACACCCTGGATATTGTTCCTGATATTTGTATTCGGACCCTGCGAACCGCTGATCCCGATTCTTATGTATCCGGCTGCACAGAACAATATGGCAGGCGCCGTATTCGTTTCAATTCTTTTCTCTGTCGTTACCATTGCGACCATGATGTCAGTTGTACTGGTATTCAAGCTTGGATTAAGCAAGGTGAACATGAAACCGGTCGAAAAATACAGCCACCTGATAGCAGGGGCGCTTATCTTTTTTTCAGGTGTGGCTATTCAGTTTCTCGGCTTATAGTTACGTGCAGCCCTGACCTGCACCGGAAAAGAAAGACCAGAATGTTAGCATTAATTTATTAGATTTGTAAAAATTACCGGAGGATGAATTACGACTATAATACTCAACGGAAAAGGATGGCGCTGCCGGAATACGGCAGGAATATTCAGAAGATGGTTGACCACATTAAAACCATTGAAGACAGGAATGAAAGGAATCGTGCGGCAAAGACCATAATCCAGATCATGGGCAACCTGAATCCTCACCTGCGCGATGAAGGCGATTTCAAACACAAACTCTGGGACCATCTTGCCCTTATTGCAAAATTTGAACTCGATATTGACTCCCCATATCCTAAAGTAGAACCTACAAAATTCAGGGAAAAACCAAAACAGGTGCCTTATCAACAGGGCAATATACGTTATCTTCATTATGGCCGTATCATCGAATTATTGATTGATACCGCTTCAAAAATGAAAGACGGTGAAGAGAAAGAATACCTTACGACTCTAATTGTAAACCAGATGAAGAAGTCGTACATAACCTGGAACAGGAGTCAGGTTGCTGATGAGGTGATCATTGGGGACATGAAACTATTATCCGGCGGCAAGTTAAAGATGACTGACGGTGTCAGAATTCTCGAAGTAAAAGAGCTTCTTCCTCAAACCAAGAAAAAACAACAGGTTAAACCTCACGGTAAACAACAGAACAGGCCATTCAACAAGAAGAAAGGATACAGCCGGCATTAATGGGCACTTTTATCGTTCAGGGCGGTAAGCAGCTGAAAGGTGAAATAAAACCTCAGGGAGCAAAGAATGAAGCACTTCAGGTTATCTGTGCTGCTCTTCTTACCGGGGAAAAAGTTACAATCAAAAATATTCCGGATATTGCCGATGTAAATAATATCATCGGACTCCTTGGTTCTATGGGAGTTATAATTACACATGAATCCAAATCTGTAATCAGTTTTGAAGCCGGGAATATAAATCTCGATTACCTGCAAACAATTGAATTCAGGACTCAGAGTGCCAGCTTAAGAGGATCCATAATGGTCGTCGGTCCCCTTCTGGCCAGGTTCGGTAAAGCATATATCCCAAAACCGGGCGGCGACAGAATTGGTCGCCGGCGTTTAGATACACATTTCATAGGATTCAGAAAGCTCGGAGCTGAATTCAGATTCGTTTCTTCCGATCCTTTCTTTACGGTTGAAGCAGGTTCACTTACGGGGACCTATATTCACCTTGAGGAAGCATCAGTCACGGGGACTGCAAATATTATTATGGCGGCTGTTCTTGCAAAAGGCCGGACAACTCTTTATAATGCCGCATGTGAACCATACATCCAACAGCTCTGCAAAATGCTCGTATCAATGGGAGCAAGAATCGAAGGGATCGGATCGAATCTGCTTTTTATCGACGGCGTGACGGGACTGAAAGGCTGCGTTCATACAATTCTGCCTGATATGATCGAGATAGGCTCCTTCATTGGAATGGCGGCAATGACGGAATCGGAAATCACGATAAGGAACGTATCCTGGGAAAACCTTGGGATCATTCCTGATTCTTTCCGGAGGATGGGAATTAAACTTGAGAAGAGCGGAGATGATATTTATATTCCTCACCAGGAACATTATGTGATTGAAACCTTTATTGACGGATCAATACTGGTCATCGCCGATGCCATCTGGCCGGGACTTACACCAGACCTGCTCAGCATCTTCCTTGTCATCGCCACCCAGGCTAAAGGTTCGGTCCTCATTCACCAGAAGATGTTCGAAAGCCGCCTCTTTTTCGTCGATAAACTGATTGATATGGGCGCTCAGATAATTCTTTGCGATCCGCACAGGGCAACAGTTATCGGTCTCGATAAAAAGATAAAACTCCGTGGCACGGAAATGACCTCACCCGATATCAGGGCCGGAGTAGCCCTCCTCATTGCGGCCATGTCTGCAGAAGGAAAGAGTGTGATTCACAATATAAGGCAGATCGACCGGGGTTACCAGGATATCGATGTAAGACTCAATGCGCTGGGGGCGGATATCAGGAGAGTTTGAATTATACTGATGTTAGGGCTTTAGGGCTTTAAGGCATTAGGGCTTTAGGGCTTTAGGGCTTTAGGGCTTTAGGGCTTTAGGGCTTTAGGGC
>CAZKMH010000092.1:5930-10935 GCA_964553395.1 uncultured Rikenellaceae bacterium
CTTTAGGGCTTTAGGGCTTTAGGGCTTTAGGGCTTTAGGGCTTTAGGGCTTTAGGCTTTTAGGCTTTTAGGCTTTTAGGCTTTTAGGTTTTATGGCCTTAATGCCCTAACGCCTTAACGCCTTAATGCCTAAAATTCCTCCTGCCAAATTGTCAACACCTGCTCCATGGCAGATTATTTGTGGATTAACCTTACTAAAATCCAATTTATGTAATGATGTCAAAAAAAAAGATGCCTGAAAAGGAGGAACATATTGAGAAAGAGCAAAACGAAACGCCTGATAATAAAGATATTAACAACATAAAGGAGACTGTTGACGCCAATAGTCAGGATATTAATCCGGATCCAGGTGCAGAAGACAGAACAAAAGAGGTTCCGGCTTCGGATACCGCCATGTCTGACAAAGTAGGTCCTCCGGAGAAGAATTTTGAAGAAAAACTGGCAGAGATGCAGGATAAATATATCCGCCTCTCCGCTGAATTTGATAATTACAGGAAAAGAACCCTCAGAGAGAAAATGGAGCTGTCAAAATTTGCATCGGAGAATATCCTTTTGGAGATCCTGCCTTTTATGGATGATTTCGAAAGAGCGTTATCAAATATCGAAAAAACGGATAATTGCGGTGCTATAAAAGAAGGGATAGATCTTATTCACGGCAAATTCAAAGAATTCCTCAAACAGAACGGGGTTACTGAGATTGAATCACTGAACTGCATCTTTAATATTGATCTTCATGATGCCGTGGCAAAGATCCCGGTTCAGGAGGAAGATAAAAAAGGAAAGGTTGTGGAAGTGATACAAAAAGGATACTATCTTCTTGATAAGGTCATAAGGCATTCAAAAGTTGTTGTCGGGGAATAAGGAAAATTTAATTCCGGAATTGAGCCGGACAACAGAAGGGGAAGAAAAAAGTGATGGAAAAGAGAGATTATTACGAGGTGCTTGGGGTATCAAAGAATGCCACGAAGGATGAGATTAAAAAAGCATACAGAAAGCAGGCTTTGAAATACCATCCCGATAAGAATCCGGGCAATAAAAAGGCCGAAGAGAGCTTTAAAGAAGCCGCTGAAGCATATGAGGTTTTGTCAAATGATGAAAAGAAAGCCAGGTACGACCGGTTTGGCCATGCGGGTATGAGTAGTTCCGGTAACGGATTTGGCGGGGCCGGCATGACCATGGAAGATATATTCGCTTCATTCGGTGATATATTCGGTGATGCTTTTGGCGGATTCGGAGGATTTACTTCCGGTCGCCGGAGCCGCACGCGGGTTAACAAGGGAACCAACCTCAGGGTTAAGGTAAAATTATCGCTGAATGAGATCTCAAACGGCGCTGAGAAAAAGATCAAGGTATCCAAATATGATACCTGCTCTGCCTGTGACGGGACAGGAGCAGCAGATGCGGGCAGCATTTCGAATTGCCCCACCTGCCATGGATCGGGACATGTCACGAGAGTCACCAATACCATGCTTGGGCAAATGCAGACAACATCCGTGTGCCCGTCATGCGGTGGTGATGGTAAAACTATTACAAGGAAATGTTCCACCTGCTATGGTGAAGGGATTGTTCAGAAAGATGATATTATTAAAATAAACATCCCGGCAGGTGTTGCTAAAGGGATGCAGATGACTGTAAACGGAAAAGGGAATGCTCCAAGAAGAGGAGGTATACATGGCGATCTTCTTGTAGTTATTGATGAAGAAGAACATTCCGATCTTATCCGGGAAGGCAACGACCTGATATACAACCTGTTCATCAGTATTCCTGATGCTATACTCGGCACCCATGTGGAGGTCCCGACTGTCGATAATAACGTTAAGATAAAAATCGAACCTGGTACACAGCCTGGTAAAATACTGCGGCTTCGCGGAAAGGGATTGCCGGAAGTGAACGGTTATGGACGGGGCGACCTGCTGGTCAATGTCAATGTCTGGATCCCAAAGAATATGACAAAAGAAGAGATCAGATTGATTGAAAAAATCAAAGAGTCAGAATCATTCACACCAAAACCCGATAAGAATGATAAAGGATTCTTCGAAAGAATGAGAGGGTACTTCGAATAGAGTAATATTTCTGTGTAACCTGATGTACCGGAAAGAAAAGGATAGTTTAGGTGAGAAGGAGATCCCTTCAGATGCCCTGTACGGAATACACGCCCTCAGGGCAAAAGAAAATTTCCCGGACAATTCACAGTTTCCAATAGAATGGTACAAGGCTGTCGGATTGGTAAAATCAGCCTGTTACAGAACCTACCGGAAATTCAGAAATGCTGCAACAGAAAAACTTGGAGAGAAGCTACCTTTCAGAAACATCAGCAATGAAATACTTGATGCATTGATCTCAGCAGCCGGAGAGGTAGCGGAAGGAGATCATTTTAACAATTTTATAATACCTGCTGTCCAGGGGGGTGCCGGGACCAGTATTAATATGAATATCAATGAGATAATTGCCAACGTTGCTCTTCTTAAGACCGGAAATATGCCCGGGGAATACGCGATTATTGATCCTGTTGAACATGCAAATATTTATCAGTCAACCAACGATGTTATTCCGACAGCCCTTACGGTTGCTGTAATGAAGCTTCTGCAATCAGTTGAAGAAGAAGTAAATAATCTAAGGCAGAAAGTTGAAGAGTATGAAAAGAAGACAAGGGAAAAACTACGCCCCGGTTACACGCAGATGCAGGAGGCTGTTCCGTCATCATTCGGACTTTTGTTCAGTACCTATAATGAAGCCCTTTCACGCGACTGGTGGAGAGTTTCGAAATGTTCTGAAAGGATCAGGCAGGTGAATCTGGGAGGAGGAGCCATCGGAACCGGTTTATCAATTCCACGCTTTATTATAATGGAGGTAGTTCCTGAGTTACGCGCAATAACCGGCCTTCAGCTCTCACATAGCGAAAACCTTGCCGATGCCACTTCCAACCTTGACAAATGGGTGGAGATTCATGCCACGCTGAAAGCTCATGCGGTAAATCTTGAGAAAATAGCCTCTGATATCAGACTGCTTGCATCGGATATTGCCGGTAATAAAACTCTTTTAATTCCTGAAAGACAGGTGGGCAGTTCCATTATGCCAGGCAAAATAAATCCGGTTATCCCTGAATTTGTGATTTCCGGATCACATAAAGTATATTCCAATGATATGTTGATCAGCTCACTCAGCGGACAGGGTATCCTGGAGCTCAATGCTTACCTGCCGGTTATCGGGTGTTCGGTCATCGAAAGCCTGAACCTGCTCATATCAGCCGATAAAACGCTCCTGAGAAATCTCTTCTCGGGTCTCATCATTAATGAAACTGCCGGTTACCAAATGCTGATCCGCTCTCCTTCGATCACGACTGCACTCATCCCTCATATCGGATATCATAAAGCCGCAGAGCTTGCATATTTAATGAAGGATAAGAACATAGATGTTTTTGAAGCCAATACCATCCGGGAGGTAATTGAAAGTAAAAGACTTAATGAGATCCTTGAAGCCGGAAATCTGCTCAGGCTGGGTTTCACACTGGATGATATTTGTTAATTTTGCTGAAAATTTAATTCATGACATCCAGAGGCAGGGAATCAAAACCCCATATTGGTATATATGGCCGACGGAACAGCGGTAAAAGCAGCATTATAAATTGCCTGTCAGGACAGGATATTTCCATTGTTTCCAGTCATGCAGGAACAACAACAGATCCTGTCCGAAAGTCGTTTGAGATAACGGGATTCGGCCCTGTGATACTTGTCGATACAGCCGGCATTGATGATACAGGTGAACTCGGTACAAAGAGGGTTGAGAGAACATTAAGGTCTCTGGATACTATAGACCTTGCACTTTTGGTTGTAATAGAAAACTCCTGGGAAAATTACGAGGATGATCTGGTTGGTAAATTCAGAAACCAGGAAATTCCGTTTATTATTATCCACAATAAATCGGATCTTAATGAACCTACAGATATGTTCCGCGAGGAGGTTCGGCAGAAAAGCGGAGCGATACTTTTCGAGTTTTCAGCTCTCGATAAAAGAAACTATGAAAAGCTGATTGACCTCATACGAACCACGATCCCTGAACATTCATACAGGAATCCCGCTCTTCTGGGAGACCTGATAAACCACGGAGATATTGTCCTTCTCATCACACCAATAGATGTAGAAGCTCCGGCCGGACGACTTATACTTCCCCAGGTTCAGGCAATTCGTGATATACTTGATAATGATGCTGTTGCAATTGTTCTGAAGGAAAGGGAGGTAGATACTTTCCTGAAAAAAACAGGGATCAGACCGGCGCTTGCCGTGACCGATTCTCAGGTTTTTGTAAAAGCTGATGCATCGATACCACCTGATATTCCACTTACAAGTTTCAGCATAATGCTCGCCAGGTTCAAGGGCGATTTTGAAAATTATCTGAAAGGAACGCCGAAAATCTCAGCTCTGAAAGAGGGTGACAGAGTGCTTCTTCTAGAGTCATGCACTCACCATGTTGCCTGCGATGATATCGGCAGAACTAAAATTCCCAGGTGGATCTCAAATTATACAGGTAAAAAGATTGAATATGATGTTGTTGCAGGACTTGATATTCTTCCCCGTCCTGTAACGGATTATTCACTGGTGATCCAGTGCGGAGGCTGCATGATAACAAGACGTCAGCTTCATAACCGGTTGCATCCATTTATCAAAGCAGGAATTCCGGTTACCAATTACGGTATGGCAATTGCATATGTTCAGGGAATTTATGAAAGAGCTATTGCACCTTTTGTGAATGGCTCAAAGGGAAAACTGACATATCTATAACGTCTTGTGCACACAATAAGTTCCCCTCCTGAAGGGCAACCCCCGGCCAGCTAAAGCTGGCCTGCCCCCTAAAGGGGGCCTAAATCCCTGATATTTAGATGGTTCTTCTTTTCTATCAGTGCATTAGCCCCCCTTTAGGGGGGATGGGGGGTTGATAATACAAGAAGGGGGCCGGGGGCATAGCCGTCAACCTAAGGAGTTTTGGGGACAAAAGTTTCCCCTCCTTTT
>CAZKMH010000093.1:0-10861 GCA_964553395.1 uncultured Rikenellaceae bacterium
TGTCGGGGGATTCTCCAATTCGGATGTTCTGGGATCGGCGAAAGGATGGGCAGGAGCCTTCAGATATAATCCCAAAGCAAAAATGGCTCTTGACAAGTTCTATAAAAGGGATGATACTCTTTCACTTGGTGTATGTAACGGATGCCAGCTCATGGCTGAGCTTGGCCTTATTTACCCTCACCATGATGAAATGCCGAAGTTGCTTCATAACAGGTCAGAAAAGTTTGAGTCGGCATTTCTTGCTGTGAAGATCCCTGATAACAGATCGGTTATGCTGGGTAATATGTCAGGTTTGGAGCTGGGAATCTGGGTCGCACACGGTGAAGGACGGTTCAGATTGCCATACCCTGAAGCGAGGTATAATATCACCATGAAATTTTCAAAGCATACCTACCCGGCAAATCCCAACGGATCAGATTATGATGCCGCAGGTTTATGTTCTGACGACGGACGGCATCTGGTTATGATGCCCCATATTGAACGGTCATTCTTCCCATGGCAATGCGGCTACTATCCTGCTGAAAGGAAGAATGATGAAGTAACGCCCTGGATGAAAGCTTTTGTTAATGCCAGGAAATGGATCGAATCAGCGCTTGATGACCGGAGTAAATGAAACTGATATAAGTTTTGAAATATCAGCACTCGGTTTATCACTCCTCTTTGATTCTGTCGGGAGGATTTTTTCGCTGATTACCTGTATGTTATATTCTCCGGGATCCTTAATATACATTGAACCCATAAATGAGTCAGCCTTGTAATAGGGATATGATACTTCTGATGAATTTCGGATTATTTTATCACATTCAGGAACTCCTTCAATTCTTGTATCATGAACACTTACCAGTACTGAATGACTGTATTTCAGGTCAGTTGTATCTTTGGTAGCGCTTGATATCCAGACATTAAACCGGCCTGATTTTGAAACTACAACATTCCATTCCGCCGTGTTGACTGAAGGATCAACCTTGTCGCTGTAACAGTCAGCCTTTTCCAGGTTGAGGGAAATAGTGCCGTCAGGTTGCTGAACAATAGTATTTGAACCTATATGCTGTTTGTCTGATCCGGACCCTGAATTACATGAAAATAACAGGCCAACAACTGCGATACCCATTAACAACAAAATAACTGTTCTTTTCATAATTCTGCTTTTATATTATTATTCTGCTTTTATATTATTTCAATGTGTGGTTATAAAACGTAACAAAAATCGTTCCATTGTGTTCAGGAAATTATTTTATAATTGTTAAATAAATAACAGCCAGTATACCAAAAGCTAAGGTTACAGGAAGTAAAAATAAACCGGTGAAGATGAAGGTTTAATGAAATCTGAGGTTAATTAATACTTGCCGGTTCTTTCCGGTTAAATGCCCCGGCCGGCTGGCTTTTTTTTGACTTCGGCACTGCCAGTGCTTCAACGACGATCTCAGCAATGTCTGCCACTTTTATTCCGGTTGCTGAAGAAAATGTTTTTTTACATAAGGGACAGGCTGTTATAAGCATGTCAGGATCAGATTTTGTAAGTTCAGCTGCGGCATCCCGGGCTATTTTGCTTTTTTTCTGATAGCTGATCTTCGAATTACCCAGACTTCCGCCACAGCACAGGGAATTTTCATCATCAAAATTGGTCTTCTGAAGTCGTGCAATATGCTTCAGTATTCGCTTTGGTTCGTCATAAACACCTGATCCTCTGCCAAGTTCACATGGTGTATGGTAGGTTACCTTTTTCTGCAGGAAATTCAGTTTAAGCGAACCCTCCCTGATCAGCATCTGAATAAACTGTGTATGATGCATCACTTCCACATCAAGATAATAGCTCTCTTTAAATACCTTATAACAAATCGGGCATGATGTAACAAGTATGTGGGCACCTGACTTCCAGATTATCTGTGAGTTATAATTGATCAGTTCCCTTGCTTCCTTATCCTGTCCTGCCAGCATCAACGGACGACCGCAGCAGACGCCGCCCTGTTCATCCATGAAATTATATTTTAAGCCGGAAGCATCAAGTATCTTAACCATCGATTTTTTTATGGCCGGTGTAAGGTGAGTCATACATCCTGCAAAATAGAGAACATCAGCTTTCACAGTTTCCGGTTCAGGCAGCCAGTCGTATAACGGATGCCCGTTTGATTTTGAAACCGGAAGGGTCTGACGATCCGGAAAGTACCTCTTCCAGATATTCCCATTGTTCTTCACCACCGCACCTGCTCTTCTCATAACCATCCTCAGGGGAGTAAGCTCGATTCCCACAGGGCATTTCTGATCGCACCTCCCGCACATAAGACAGTTATCCGCTATCTCACTTACATCTTCATCATTGCGTATCCCTTTCAGAAGATAGGCTGACTGAATATTGGAAATTCCTGCTGAAAAGTTCAGCTGGCATGCATCGATGCATATGCCACACGATGAGCAGGAGTATGTCTGGATCTCTTTAAAAGCACCTGGTCTGTCGCCTGTTCTGATACCTGAATTTCTTGCAAAGATCAGAAACAGCTCAGTGGGAATATGCATATAGCGTGTTACCGGGAGAAGAACAAAAAAAGTACCCAGTGAAAGAGAGTAAAGCCACCAGAAAGGATAGGAAAGTTCCATCGCCGGTAAAAATGAAGCAAGCACCGAACCCAGGGAACCGGTAAGAAAACTGCCTGTTCCGTAAGCGCCGCTTGTGAAGCTTTCCGCAAGCAATCTGCTCGGGAAGATGAGCCACAATGATGCCAGAGCTACTTTGTCAAGAGTCTTCAGGTGCGTTGTTTTTTTCATCCCGACCACACGTGAAGTAAATCTTTTAATTACTGCAAGTAACAGGCCCGACAAAATGAATGCAAGAAGAAGATCCATCCAGAAAGAGTAGGCGGCTTCAAGACCGATTCTGCCATGATCGGGATTGAAAAATTTAAAAAATATGGCTTTATAAGGAGGATTGAGGTGATTTTGTCCGAAAACGTCAGCTTCGATGGTCCCGAATAAGATAAGAAGAAACCAGCCGAAGGCCAGGCTCATATGCATATATCCAAGCCGGAAATTCGATTTGAGGATTTTTCTGTGAACGAGACTTTCAAGAAATATATCCTTCAGGCTTTGTCCGAATGCCCTTCCGAAAAAACCGCGCTGCAGTCTCAGCTTATCGGGCCTGGAAAGATCTCTGAACCATATGACGCTTCGCGCTACTGCATAAAAAAGTATGAAGTACAGCCCGACATTGAATGGTATTATGAAAGGATCAAACTGCATTTTTCAAATTCTTTTGAAAAGCTTCCCTCGCAAGCATAATTACGTTCCGGGTATTGACACCACGGGGACACACAAGGGTGCATTTCCCGCAGAGCATGCACTTTACTATATTATCACGTACCTGCTCATTTTCTCCCCTTTTGATCAGGATATTGAGTTCCCTGAGGCTGAATTTCGTAAATAAACCGGTGGTACATGTAGCTGAACAGCATCCGCATTCGATACAAACCCTGAAACTAGGTTCATGGTCATAGATATATTCAGCGACACTCTTGTCATTTGCATCGTAATCAATATGCCGTTCTTTCAATATTGCAAATCCAAAGTTTCCCATTTCAGCTTTTCCCGTTTTTCAGGTAGTCCATTACATCAGCCACTGCAGAGCGGGCATGTGATATGGTTTCTGTAATATTCAGCGGAGCAGTGCAGGCGCCGGCATAGAAGATTCCTTCTATGTTGCTCCTGTTACTTCCGAAATGATGATCGGCCGGGGAGAAAAAACGGTTCACACCGGTTGATAATCCTGATACCCTGGCTATCCTGGCTCCTCCCTCCGACATTTCCATACCTGCCATAAGTACAAGCATATCGAGTTCCATCTTCAAAGGCCTCCCCGCCAGGGTATCCTCAACCTTCACAATCAGCTTATTATCAATGTTTTCAGATACTTCCGATACTTTCCCCCTGATGAAATTTATGCTATACTGTTCCTGCGACTCCCTGTAAAGTTCCTCATACAGTGCACCGCCCATACGCATATCCATATAAAAACAAAATACCCTGGCATTTTCAATATGCTTCTTAATTTCCATTGCCTGTTTCACGGCAGTTACACAGCAAAGCTTGGAACAATATAGATTACCGACTTTTTCATCACGCGACCCTACACAATGGACAATACCGATCTTTTCAGGTATCTCGCCGTTATGTCTCCTGATTTCATTCTTACGGAACATCAGCTCCAGTTCGGCGGATGTTATGACATTATCATAGATCCCATAACCGTATTCTTCCTTTCTCTCGCTCCTGAAAAGATCAAATCCTGTTGCCACCACAACTGCATCCGACCTGATTTCATCACCACCTGAAGTGCGAACCACAAATGATCCTTTCATTCTTTCCACCCCTTCAACCATAGTATCTTTCCGTACGGTTATGTTTTTATGTAAAATCTGATCCTCGAGATAATTTATGACCTCACTGCTGTCGCGCCTGTCGGGAAAAAGATGGTACCACTCCTTCACATGACCTCCCGTTATTGATTCTTTTTCAATAAGCGTAACCCTGCACCCTGCTTTCGCCAGCTGTCCTGCAGCCTCCATTCCGGCAGCTCCTCCTCCGACAACAACAACTTTTTCGTCCATGTTAAGCATTGATCAGGTTCTCAGGTATCGGCATCTGCCGACCGTCTTTGGTTTTAAATTTATCCTCAGGATCATATTCAATTCCAAGCTTCCTCAGCAACGGTTCCGACTGAACCATATGATACTGCAGACCAAGGTCCCATGGATTGTAACCCATGACCAAACCGGCCAGTTCCTCATAGGTCAGTATTGGAATTGATTCACCGTTTTCACCATAAACGGTGCCTTGCATTTCCCTGAGTGTGTATTGCCACTTATCCATGAACATATTGCAGCCCGGGCAGTTGGTAAGCACAAAATCTGGCCTGAAAGGCTTCATTGAAGAGAATTTCTTGGCTGTATTTGAGATTGAATAGCCCCTGTTAGCCTGGACCAGATATTGCCTGAAACCGAATCCGCAGCAATGCCTTCTCTCAGGGTAATCAACGACTTTACCACCCCATGATTCGATCATACCGCCAAGGACATTCGGAAATTCAGCACCTCCCACTCCGTATTTTGGAAACATCTTTGAATAGTGGCATCCGATATGCTCAACCACATTAAGAGGTTCTCCGGTTTTTTTATTGATGAGGTGATATTTTGCATTTGAGGCGATCTCATTCCTGAACTTATAAATGATATCGCTGGCATGTGCCATATTTTCAGGTATATCGAATTCCCGGCCGGTTGCTTTGTAAAGATATTCCCTGGTCTTCTCAAGTTCTTCGGGAAAATGCTTCCAGGTCTCAATTATCTCTGTGTAAATACCGAATGAAGTTACACACGAGATCGCAATATTCTTATATCCTGACTCCTTCATCAGGGCAAAATGACGGGCTACAACGGTCATGATTGTTGCAAGCGGAACCACATCGCCATGATACCCAATGCCTGTACATGTTGTATGCGAAGGATTCTCAAATACATCCTTCCCCAGGATATTCCTCATAAAGTGCAGAAAAAATTGCTCTGAACCCGGGAAAAAACTTTGCCTTATGCACGACCTGACATAAAAGAAATGATCATCCGCAATCTCCTTCTGGTAATCTGACCATATCCTTTTTTTACCTTCGCTCTTCATAATTATTATTTTCAGAATCAGATGTGATGGTCTTTTTTATTTGCAGTGAAGACTTCAATAAAATATTCATTATCAATTCCTTCTTTATTGAACTGAAGTCCCATTTCCGCTGCTTTTCGTTTTGAATGTTTTTCTATATTATCAAAAAACTCTTTACCTCCGGTGACTTCAAAGATCTTCTTCAGCTCTTCCTTTGCGTCATCAGGGATCTTCCTCAGTGGACCTGCGCCAAGTTCATTTATCTTTCCGCCAAGCCGTTCAAACACATCTTTGGTATTTTCAAGGATATATTTCCAGATCGGTCCCTGTTCGAGATGCATTTCCGGGCTGACGGCATAGGAAGCGACACAATATCCGTACTTGAATATGTTTTCACCCACCGTTCTCTTGATTGCAAATTGCTGCCGTCCTTTTTCCGATTCTGTGAAGAACCCAAGCTTCTGGGAAAGGGTTCTAAGTGCCATTACTACAAGAGCGGGAGTATTCCCCCTCGGACATCTTGTTTTGCATGACATACATTCGCCGCAGTACCAGATTGTTTCAGATTTGAGGAGCTTTTCAATCTCCTCGTTATCGCCTGTTTGTACCAGATCGACAATCTTTCTCGGATCATAGTTATAGAATTCCGCGGCCGGACAGATAGCTGTACATACACCGCAATTCATGCAGGCATTAAGGCCCTCTTCGAACCTGATATCCTGCATAAGCATTTCATGGTAGTTTTCCAACCTCTGCTGTAGTTTTTATTGTTAAATGATTAACAACAAAAGTATATCAATACCGGATACGGGGTAAGACGATTAAAGCCTATTTTGGGAGGGGTATTTATACCTATGTAAGACGGTACAAAGGCTCAAAGGCTCAAAGGCGCAAAGGTACAACGGGAAATCACCAGGAAACCGTGTCATTTCTGCGGGTTATTTGCTTTATCTTCCGGTCCGGATCAAGGCAGACACTGCCGGTTTGCAGATTCGTGCCGTCAGCGACAGTTATTCTAATATCAATCCGTCGTGGTTTCAGGTCCAGTGGTGCTTCGAGGGGGGGCACTTCTGTGGTCCCGACAGTTTTCCCGTTTGCATCTTTCACCTCAAGCGATGTTTGCGGAGTAGCAACAGCTCCAAGACTGTGAACCCGGACAGTGACCTCATTGCCGGAAATAATTACATCCTCAGGTCCGATCCCGGCATCCGGTAATTCCCAATAACCTTTTTCAGAAGGTTCAGCAAGTTCCAATGACACGATAGTATATTTATGCGGAGTAAAGGTCAGTTTCAGTGATTCACCGCGTTCAAGATAAATTGAAGTTTCGGTCATTTCGCTGTCAGCTTTCTGATCATCATCAGTATCAATGCCTTGCCATACCCTCCATATCCCCGGTTTTATATTCCATAGTGTCATTTCAGAACTTACTGTGATCCGGTCAAGATTATAAGCTATGACCTTAATTTTTTCTGAAGAGGCGCCGGGAATAAAAACCGCCACACTCCGCCAACTGGCAGGTTCGTTGAATTTCCAGCTGACAAAGTGTTGAGGGAACAGGACATTTGTCCGGGTAAGCGCAACACCCCCGAGGCGGTCCTGCTGGATAACCGGATTAAAGGATGATATCCGGTCGATCCAGATGCTGCCTTCCGTATTTATATACTCCCGCACTCCAAGATTTGTTATCTCGTTGGTGTAATCTGATATAAGCTTTTCCTTATTAAATTCACGTTTGTTAAAATAGCCCGGCGGAACCGGTTCAAGGTATTTCGGATCACCTGTCAGGTTATAAGCGGCAATAAACAATATCCATGGTTTGTTTCTGTTTCCGGTGTCATCTTTGTCTTCATCGGTGGAGAAATTGATCTCGGAATTTAATCTGCCGTCCCTGAAATGTGGAAGAAGCCCGTCAGCAAGTTCTGTGATCATCTTCAGCACCTGCGGGTTGCCGTTATAAAGAGCAGTCAGGTAAGATGGCTGCAGAACGTGATAAGAGTGATTTACCGACCATTGCCACGGATCATCTGTTGCAATACGTATACCTCCATAGTATCTTGACCGGAAATGACGATGCCCGGCTGAGTTAACCCGGGTAATATCGTTAACCATCCTCAAAGCGGTTTCCATTCCACGTTCAATATGCACTGGATTTCCATAGTCAAGAAGCATTGCCTGAGCAACAACCTGAATACCCTCCTCCATTGCATGTAATTCATCAGTAGTTATTGTCGAGAGGCCGTTAGTGAATAACGGCAGGCTTCTTTGCCGGAGAGCTGCCTCATCAGGTGACCGTTCCTGATCATAATAGGCTGTCATATGAAGTAACAGCGAGTTGAGCATTTTGACCGGATCTATGCCAAGAAATGCAATTCCCGGCCACATATTTGTAAGATCACCGTCATCCGAAAGTCCTCCGCCGAATTCACCATTGGCGATCTGGCGTTTGTCGATATAATAATTTGCAATTCGCTCCAGATGATGCAGATACTCAATTTGTAAAAAAGCCCATTCAGGTACATCGTCAGGACACTCAGCTATTTCATAAACCGGCTTTTTACTCCCGGTATATGTATACCAGTATGCGCGTCCGAGCCAATGATCAGGATTCACTGACAGGAGGTCGTTGCAATCGGCCATGAACCTGTTGTAAAGGTTGAGCCGTGAATTGTTCGGCCGTTCCTCTACAATATGTCCATAAATGTCCCGTATCTGGGTGAGGCGGTCTGACTCATGCTCAATTCCTGCAACTTTTGAAGGCTCATAGATCAGCTTTATTATGGTCCCTTTCAGCATTTCAGGAGTCAGATCAGCCCCTGACCCGGCTATTGTAATATATAAAGCCCGGCCTTCAGGAAGGATGCGGTCACGGGTGTCAATCCAGAGAGTGGGAGAATCACCCGGCCTGACTGAAAAACTAAAATCGGCCATATCACGCATCGTCCATAAAGGATCCTTAACCCTGATATTTACAGGGAAAAGATCGTTGTGTGTAGGTGAAACATTTAGTGGCGGAAAGTTGATTTCAATGCCATCCAGACCTGAATCAGGCCGGCCGGAATAAGGGATCATGACATGGATGAAAGGATATGAATCTTTCTGTGATTGCACCGCTTTTAAGCCCTTATTACGTCCTCTCACCGGAATACCGACCATCATTGCACGTTCATCAGCCGGATATCTCCCGCGGATAAAAGAGGTAATTTCCCTGAGAGCTTTGTCATCAGATCCTTCATCAAAACTATTAAGTGTATAATCCTCATGTACACTACTTTCCGGAGCCATCCCCCTGGTTACATAATACACCTCAAATGATCCGATCGGTTCCTCGATCAGAGCGTTGTCGAAACGAATTTTCCCGCCTGTTCGAGTCCCGGACAGCTGATGATATGATTTGACCTGGTTTTGAGTACGTACACCAAAGGTAAAATCAGGATTGTGTTCATTTTCAAAAGTCATTTGACCCCATGCTTTACCCCAGATCTCAATATGGTTCCATGGTTCGTCAGGAAGTGTGAATTTGACAGACTGACCCGACCCGGAATAGCAATCCCAGTCGGGAAGCACAAAATAATCATACCTGCCGGGGAGCCTTGACATATTGTAAACACCCGGCCAGGTAGTTTCCCGTATGCCATCGCAGGCTTTCCAATACCAGCGTTTTATGTCATAAGCATCATGGATCTCAACCTTTCGTACACTCGTCTCCTGAGCGGGCAGCAAAGGCGGAGGTGAGTTGGGCAGATTCCAACCGTGCCGGAGCCACCATGCATCACGCCAGCGACGTTCTGCCAGATCACGTTTCAATGGTGCAAGAGATGTTATGGAATTACCTTTAGCCAGCTCAGCAATATTTCCATCAGCGAGCATCCGGTCGTAGATGCGGATCTCATCAATATCACCTCCCCGTGAAAAGCTGTATGCACTTTGTACCTGATAGGGACTTATGATCCGTGAATGGGGACCGAACTGATCAAGTCCGCTGTCGAAAACTGTTCTATTAACTGATTGTCTGGCAGCAAGTTCTCCATTGACATAAAACCTGATTCCCTCGGTCTCATCCCATGATAGCGCAATATGGATCCATTCGTCAGGACCCGGGAATTTATCCGTGAACCAGGAGACCCGTGTTCGTGAAAGTCCGATATCAGTTATAAAAGCATCGAATCCGGAGCCGTTATAGTCAATCCGCAACCAAACCATATCCCAGCTTGAATGGTCGGCATATCCCACGCGGAAAATCGGAAAAGGAGTCGGTCCGACAGGATAGTGTGAACGCCAGAAAAATGAAAGAGTGCCCCGCTGAGCATAGATATTACCCGGCGCCCAGTAAGACATCAGTTGTGTATCATCTGCCCTGAAGCCTTTTCCATGAGCCCCGTCCGGGATAATGCTTACATCCTTTAAAAAATTCGGTAATACCTGACCTCCTGCTGAGAAGCTGGCAGTAAATTCCGATTCACCAGAAAGGTAGAATATTAATCCCGGCTCTTTTGAATCTGAAGTATTTTCAGCCAGACCTGCCATAAATCCCACCTTTGGCTCAGGTGATAACTGGGCATTTACAGGTTGGATGATAATTGCAAATGAGATCAGTAAAAGGACCAGAGGTGAAAAGCTACTACAGTTAAAAAATATTTTGTTCATAAAACTAATTAGATGCTATTTTCCCCTGGTTCAGGACAATTCGTTTCTGAGCATATTTTGATGCATCCGGATTATGTGATACCAGCAGGACGGTGCCCCCCTTTTTGTGAAAACCGTCGATGAGTGACATCAAAACTGCGCTGTTCTCCGGATCGAGATTTCCTGTCGGTTCATCGGCGAGTAAAATCGCCGGCTCAGAAATTATAGCCCTGATAAATGCGGTCCTTTGCTTTTCACCGACACTCAGTTCAGATGGATATTTATTTCTTAAAGAAGTTAATAAACACTGTTCAAGGTATTTATCAATATTTGAATTATGCAATTTATCATAACAGGCGAGCCTGATATTTTCCTCAACAGTAAGAAACGGCATCAGGTGAAATTGCTGGAACACAAATCCCACCTGTTTTTTCCGGTATTCATTTTTTTCTTTTCCGCTGAGGCTGTAAATGTTCTTTCCATTATAATTTACATCACCCGAATCAGGATGGATCATCCCTCCGGCAACGTAAAGCAGTGTGGATTTACAGGCGCCACTTGGACCGGTAATGAAGACATAATCGCCCTTTTCTAT